>DAIOEG010000257.1:0-4240 GCA_036746415.1 Phycisphaera sp.
AGGTGTTGTCGAAGCGGCGCAAGAGCCCCAGCCGTTCACCGGCACGCTCAAGGCGGACATCCATTGGCAGGGCCCGCTGATGCACGCGCTGGACCGCTCAGCCGGCGCGGGCACGTTGGCGCTGTCAGACGCGCGTCTGGCGCGCTTGCCGGTGCTCAGCCGGCTGCTCGAGCAGCTGAACAAGCTGCGTGGTCAGTCGGCCCACAACGACCGCGCGGAGCTTGCGTTTGAGTTCCGCGGCGACCACTTGTTCTTCACGCAGATCGATGCCGCTGCGTCAGCCGTGGGCGTCAAGGGCGAGGGTCGGCTGGACTTCACAGGCGAGCTGAACCTCGTCGTCCGCGCGGGCCCGCTGGAACGCATCCAAGACTCACTGGGCCGGCTGGGCGACCTGCTGTCGTCCGCGATGGCGATCCTGCCGAGGTACCGGATCACCGGCCCGTACAACGACCCGAGCATCGCGCTGACCTCGCCCACGGCGGAGGTTCAGTAAGCGATCGGCCGGCCGGCGCTCCAGCGTTCGTAGAGCGCGATGGCCTCGTCACGCATGAAGTCGGGTGTGAGCTCGACGGGCGCGACGCCGACGCTCTTGAGCGTCTCGTTGCTGATCTGAAGCTCGTTGAAGCCGAACCGCTTGGCATCATCGACGCGCGCGGCGTAGACGATGCGCTGGCAGCGGGCCCAGTGGATGGCGGTGAAGCACATGGGGCAGGGCTCGGTGGTCGAGTAGATCGTCGCGCCTTCGAGGTGGTGGTGCTGCTCGGCGAGGCACGCGGCACGCAGCGCCTGCACCTCGGCATGGGCGGTGCAGTCGTGGTTGAGCACGACGCGGTTGTGCTCGCAGGCGATCACCTTGCCAGCCCGGACGATGCACGCACCGAAAGGCGACTGGCCGGCTTCGATGCCCTTGGCACAGACGTCAAGCGCAAGCTGCATGTAGTGGCGGTCGTTGGAGGTGGTCATGGAAGGAGGATAGGGGAAGTGAGAGTGCGGGGAGTGGGGAGTAGGGATTGGGGAGTGGTCTGCATCATGCATGTCATGGTGCATGCCACTCCCCAATCCCTACTCCCCGCTCCGCTCCCGACGCATGCGTTTACACTGCCGACATGCTCGACCTGACACGACAGCCCTTGCGTCCTCTGGTGGCTCCGTCGGTGCTGGCGTCGGACTTTGGGCGGATGGCGGAGGACGCGGGGCTGGCGATCTCGGCGGGTGGCGACCTGTTGCACGTGGATGTGATGGACGGGCATTTTGTGCCCAACCTGACGTTCGGCGCGGACATGATCGCGGGGCTGCGTCGCCACCTCCCGGGGGTGTTGTTGGATGTCCACCTGATGGTGGACCGTCCGCAGGATTACGTCAAGAGCTTTGCAAACGCGGGCGCGGACGTGTTCACGTTCCACATGGAGGTGTGCGAGCCGTACCGGACACACGGTGTGGACGCGCGGGAGATGGTGGAGGCGATCCGTGATGCGGGGATGCTGCCGGGCGTGGTGATCAACCCGCGCTCGCCGGTGTCGTGGTTGGAGGAGGTGCTGGGGTCGGTGTCGCTGGTGTTGCTGATGAGCGTGCAGCCGGGGCAGGGCGGTCAGGCGTTTCAGCCGTCGGTGCTGGACAAGGCGCGGGCGATCAAGCCGAGGTTGCGAGCGGATCAGCGCTTGGAGATCGACGGGGGCATCAACGCGCAGACGGCCAAGCTCGCGGTGGAAGCGGGCGTGGAAGTGCTGGTCGCTGGGTCGTACGTGTTTAACGCCAAAGACCGGGCGGCGGCGATCGCGTCTTTGCGAGAGAAGTGATTATTGATTTTGGATTGAGGAGTTGGGGCGCGACTCACGACTCACCACTCACAAAGAGAGGCCAGACGCTTCGCTCGCGGACTCGCTCAGCGTCGGCTTGAGTTCAGGTGCTGTGTGCAATCGAACATCCTCAATCAAAAATGAAAAATCACTTGACGTTGTGCAGGTACGCCGCGGGGTCGGCGTTGAATTTTTTGGCGGCTTCGGGGGAGGCGAAGCCGATTTTCCTGCCGTCGTAGTCGGCGTAGACGGGGTCGCCCGTGCTGCCCAGCGGGACGCCGTCGACGGGGCACAGGGGTGCGTTGGGGTCCACGGGCTTGCGGGTGGCGACGGGCTTGGCGGGTGCGGTGTCGTCTTTGGGGGCCGCGTTGCAGCCGGCGAGTGTGAGTGTGGTGGCGAACAGTGCGGCGGCGGCGGTGAGTGTCAGGGGGGTGTTCATCGATCGTGTTCCTGTGCGGGGGGCCAGACGCTTCGCCGGGGGACCGGCTCAACGTCGGCGTGGGCGGCGTGCGAGGTTGTCCGAGTGATATCGGCCTGCGCGGGCGGTTGCGCTCAGGGTTTTGGGGTGGGCTGGCCGATAGAATGTCTTCTTGCGCTTTTGACGCTCGGGGCCGGGTTGTCGTAGCATGAAAGGACGTTGATTAGGCCTGTGGTGTAATGGTAGCACAGCAGATTCTGATTCTGTTAGTTGGGGTTCGAGTCCCTACAGGCCTGTTTGCAGAGTTGGGTTGAGAGGTCGGATCAGGGTTCGAGGAGGATCTTGAGCTGGCCGGGGTTGTTGGCTTGCTTGAGGGCGTTCATGCCGTCGGCGAGCTTCATTCGGCGGTGGATGAGTGACACGACATCGACTTCTTGGGCGCTCAGAGCTCGCAGCGCTTCGCTGAACGGTCCGCACCGGCTGCCGATGACCGTGACTTCATTGATGACGGCGGGCGCGAGGTCGACGGCGTCTCGATCTTGCAACGGCTTGCCCACGGCCGGCGGGGCCACGGTGGTCTTCATCACGATCGTGCCGCGCGGGCGGACCATCTGCAGCGCGGTGCGTAAGCCCGACGCCGAGCCGGTGCAGTCCACGACGATGTCCTGGTCGTGACGCAGGCCCACTTCGTCGAGTGGCCTGGACGGCAGCTTCCATTTCTCGCACAGGCGGAGCTTGCTCTCGTGCTTGCCGACGACGCGGACGGTGGCGTTCAGCCGGTTGAGCACCTGGCCGCACAAGAGGCCCAGCCGACCGTCGCCCAGCACCGTGATGTACGGCCTGCCCTCGATCTTCACTTGCCGAAGCACCTGAAACGCCGCCGCGAGCGGCTCGGTGAACACCGCGTGGTCGTCGTCTACGTTGGCGGGCACCTCGTACAGGTTCTCGACCGGCAGCGTGAAACGCTCGGCAAAACACCCGCCCCGGTTCAGGATGCCCAGCACGGTGCGCACCCGGCAGTGCTCCCGCAGGCCGGCCCGACAGAGGTCGCACTTTCCGCAGGCACAGTTGATCGACCCCACAACCCGCTTGCCAACCCAGTGTTGGTGCGGCTTGTCGCTCACGGCCTCGACGACGCCGACGAACTCGTGCCCCAGTGCTCCGCGAAAGCCCATGTACCCCCGACAGATCTCAAGGTCGGTCGAGCACACACCCATCCGCGTCGGCCGGATCATCGCCTCGCCGGGCTTGAGCGCCGGCGGGTCCAAGTCGTCCCGCACGCTTGCTTGGTTGCCGTCAAACCACAACGCTCTCACACGCTCGCTCCTTGATTTACCTGATGTAACAAACACTGCATCATCGGCGTTTCGCAGGTCGCGGTTCCACAGGCGACTCACGGGCTCGTTGTTGCCTTGGCTGGCAAGCGAGATGGGAAGTGCTGTTCTCCTTAGTAATAAACGTTGTGTCGGGCCGACGTGGCATATGACGTCTTGGGAACGCACATAAAATGAAACATGTATCAATAAAATAAATACGCATTTATGTTAAATAGACTTGATTTTTTGAGTTCGATTGATACAATTGGTGTCGTAGTGGGAATTATTGAATCATGTCTCAATCGACCTCTGACATTCCTTCGTCCCTTCTTCGCGAGTATTCCACACGCGGTGCGGTGCGTGAGTTGCGTGGCGCGATGCTGGAGTACCTCCGTATGGAGCGTCCTTTGTTTGGGACAGCGTTGCCGACGGAGTCTCAGTTGTCTGAGGCGTGTGGCGTGAGTCGTTCGACGGTTCGTCGCGCGATGGACGACCTTCAGGTTCAGGGTTGGATCGAGCGTCGTCCGGGTCGTGGGACGTATGTGGGTCCGCGTGTGGCGGTGGGTGGTTCTTCAACGTTTTCCGGGGCCGCTGTTGCCGAGCCTTGTACGCGCGTGATCCGTGTGGGTGTGGTGTTGTTTGATCTAAACGACCCAAGTATGGACTGGGTGAGTCGTCACGTGCTGGCGGGCCTGCACGATGAGGCCGAG
>DAIOEG010000258.1:0-1071 GCA_036746415.1 Phycisphaera sp.
AGCGGACGCACTCGGCCCAGACCTTGTGGGGGAGCGCTTCGCGTTCGACAACGATGAAGCCGAGCTTGTCGAAGAAGCGCTGCTCGTAGGTGAGCGACATGATCTTGCGCACGCCAAGCTCGCGGGCTTCCTTGATGCAGGCCTCGACGAGCTTCCGGCCCAAGCCCTTGCCACGGTGCGCAGGGGAGACCGCGAGGGAGACGACCTCGGCGAGGTTGGCCCAGACGACCGAGAGGCCGCAGACGCCGACGACTTCCTGCGGGCGGTTCTCGGGTTTGATGCCGGGGGTCGCCAGCTCGTGCGTGCCGCGCTCGATGGGCCGGACGGCAACCTGGAACTCGCGGACGTTCTCATAAAGTGCCGCGAGCGGCTTGTGCAGCATGAGGCCGAACTCGGCGGCATCATTAATGATCTTGCTCATCATGGGCACATCGGCGATGCGCGCACGACGGATGTAGATGCTGCCGAAGGCGGGGGCGGGGGTGGGGGTGGGGTCAAGAGTGTGTGGTTGCTGCGTCAAGGGTGGGTTCGATGGTTTCGTGGTGCGGTTTGTTCATTCGCACGAGTTACGCTGCATACAACGCCTGCCCGGTTGCCTCGACAGATCGACGGACATAAGGGTTTCGGTGACCCGAATGATGGATGAGATCGACATGCCGGTTGAACATCGGTGCGAGCCCTTCCTGCAGCCCACAGTAATCGTCCCATGCGTGATACGACGTGTCGAACTCGACGAGGAAGTCAAGGTCGCTGCGGGCCGGGTCGAAGTCGTTGCCAACGGCGGAGCCAAAGACACTCAGATACACGACATGGTGCTTTCGGCGCAGCGTCTCGATCTGCGGCAGGTGTTGGCGGATGGTGTCGAGCATCGATTGATTTTACTCGGCGGGCAGCTCGGTCAGTAGGCGGGCTTCGTCCCAGACCTGTATGCCGAGTTCGATCGCTTTGTCGAGTTTGCTGCCGGCTTCTGTGCCTGCGATGAGCAGGTCGGTTTTTTTGCTGACCGATCCGGTGACTTTCGCGCCCAGTGCTTCGAGCTTGGTGATGAGGTCGGGGCGGGTGTAGCGTTCG
>DAIOEG010000258.1:1081-2270 GCA_036746415.1 Phycisphaera sp.
AAGTTTGGTTGCGTCCCAGACTTCGATGCCGAGTTGGTTGGCCTTGTCGAGTTTGGATCCGGCGTTCTCGCCGGCGATGACGAGGTGGGTGTTCTTGGAGACGGAGCCGGTGACCTTGGCGCCGAGGGCTTCGAGGCGTTCCTTGAGTGTTTCGCGGTCGAAGGATTCGAGGGTGCCGGTGAGGACGATGGTTTTGCCTGCAAACGCGGAAGATTCGGCGGTGGCGGTGAGCGGAGTGGTGACGGTCTCGATGAGTTGGACGCCGGCGTCTCGGAGGTCTTCGAGGACGCGCTGGCCGGCGTCGCTGTGAAGGAAGGCGTGGAGCGACTTGGCGGTCTCGCCGGGCTGATAGCTTGGGCGTTGCTGTTGTTTGCGTTTCTCGTCGAGGTCGCCGGTGGCTTGCGCGAGGTCGATTTCGGCAACGGTCATGTTGAGGAGCGCATCGATGTTGCCGACGCGCTGTGCGATGACTTTGGAGACGGTGCTGCCGACGTGTCGGATGGTGAGTGAGCCGAGTACCTTGGCCAGGCCGCGCGTCTTGGATTGCTCGATGCCCGCGATGAGGTTGTCGAACTTCTTGTCGGCCATGCGTTCGAGCGCGAGGATGTGTTCGCGCTTATCTTTGAGCGTGTAGATGTCGCTGAAGCTTCGGAGCAGGCCTGCGGTGATGAGCTGGATCACGAGTTTCTCGCCGAGGCCTTCGATGTCCATCTGGGCTCGGCCGGCGAAGTGGATGAGCTTCTCCTGGAGCTGCGCGGGGCACTGCGGATTGAGGCAGAACCGGCCTGTCTCGGTGGTGGGGTCGAGTTCGTTGTCCTGTTCGATCTGCACATCGGAGTTGCACACGGGACAGTGCGCGGGCGGCGTCAGAGCCGCGGCGTTGGGCGGGCGGAGTTCGAGGACGACGTGGATGACTTGAGGGATGATCTCGCCGGCTTTCTCGATGATGACGGTGTCGCCGATGCGGGCGTCTTTGCGGGCGACCTCGCCGTAGTTGTGCATGGAAGCGTGGCTGACGGTGGTGCCCGCGACGAGGACGGGCTTCATGACGGCGCGCGGCGTGATCTTGCCGGTCTTGCCGACTTGCGGCTCGATGGCGAGCAGCGTGGTCTGCACGCGGTCGGCGGGGAACTTGTAGGCGATGGCCCAGCGGGGGAACTTGCTGGTTCGGCCGAGCGTGGCGTGCAGG
>DAIOEG010000258.1:2280-4228 GCA_036746415.1 Phycisphaera sp.
GCTGCGCATGTTGGCGATACGCGACGGAAGTATCGTCGCTGTTGTGCAGATGTTGGGATGCAGCCTCGCTCAGCAGGTCGTAGCGGTCCACTTTGATGACCACGCCATCGGTGGCGTAGGGCAGCGTGCGACGGGTGAGGTTGAAGCGTTCGACGTAGGCCCATGCTTCATCGAAGGTGGTGACGCGCGCGGTGTGCGGGTTGGTCGGCAGGCCCCAGGCGCGCAGGGCTTGGAGGAAGTCGTGGTGCGAGGCGAAGGCGTCGGCGGGTTGGAGCTCGCCCTTGCCGTGGGCGAAGAAGCGCAGGCCACGGATGACCTTGGCGGGGTCTTTTTGTTTGAGGGTGCCTGCGGTGGAGTTGCGCGGGTTGGCGAAGAGTTCGAGGTCTTGCGCTTCGCGCTGCGCGTTGACGGCGGTGAAGACGTCCAGGGGCATGTAGACCTCGCCGCGGACTTCGAGGAGGGTTGGGATGTTGCTTGCTGTCGGTGGGGTCGTTCCAGACCCTTCGCGTTGCTCAGGGTCGGCGTTTGTAGGAGTGAGCTGGAGGGGGATGGCCTGAAGGGTTTTGATGTTGTGGGTGATGTCGTCGCCGTGTGTGCCGTCGCCTCGGGTAAGGGCCTGGGTCAGTCGGCCGTGCTCGTATCGGAGGGACAGCGCGACGCCGTCGACTTTGGGCTCGCAGACGAGTGCGAACGGGGGCGTGGTGTCGATGGAGAACAGGTCCGTGGGCGTCGCGTGGCCGGCGATGGCTTTGGTGGTGCGGGTGTACCACTCGCGCAGCTCGGCTTGGTTGTAGGTGTTGTCGATGGACAACATCGGCTGGGCGTGCGCGACGGTGGTGAAGCCGGCGATGGGCTCGCCGCCGACGCGCTGGGTGGGCGAGTCGGGGGTGATGAGGTGGGGGTGGAGTGTTTCGAGGTCGGCGAGTTCTTGGAGGAGCTGGTCGAACTGGGCGTCGGTGATTTGCGTCGCTGCTTCGAGGTAGTACAGGCGGTTGTGATGGTGCAACTCGGCGCGGAGCTGGTCGATGCGCTGGGCGTCGGTGGGCATGCGGGGAGTTTAGGTTTTGAGGTGCGGTTGGGGCGCGCGGGCCAGACGCTTTGCCCCGGGCGGGGCTTAGCGTCGGCGTTGGGTGGCGATGGGGTTTGGCTTGGTTAGCTGCGGATGGCTTTGTCGAGTGCGGACTGTGCCTGGGGGGCGAGTCCGCCTTTCATCGCGGCTTTGAGGGAGGCCTGGTCACCTTTGCGCTTGAGGTCTTTGACGATGGTGCGCAGGTGCTGGTCGCGGTCTCGGGCGAAGCGTGGGAAGGCCTGTTCGAGCTCGGTGCGAGTGTACTTGCTGAGCGGATCGTCGAGGCCGGTCTGTCCACGGGCCCAGTCGAGCAGGGCGCGTGGCTCGGTCGAGAAGCGGTAGGTCTCGAGGGTGGCGCGCAGGCGTTGTGCGGGCGCGGCGAAGGGGTCGCGGAGCGCATCGGGGAGTGCCCACAGCTCGTGGGAGCTGGTGGACGACTGCTCGAGTTCATCGAGCCAGCCCTTGCGGTTCTGGGAGTGGGACGCGGGGTTTGACATCAATCGGCTCATGGGTTGTTCCTGTCCGGTTTCCTTCCGTGGAACCCTCTGTCCTTGCCCCGCCGGTGACTGATCCGGGGCTTGGGAGGGTGTGCTGACGTGATTGTCAGCGGGGTCGTTAAAACTGTTCTGAAGCTCGCCGCTGCTTCGGATGAGAGGGGCGATCGCGGCGTTGAGGACAACGCGTCCTCGACTGGCAAAATCGATGGTGAGTCGCTGGGTCGGCTGGCCCTCGTGCTCGATCGCCTGGACCGCGCGGACCAGGCCAGAGCCCCACTCCGGACGGCGGGTGTGGCGGACGCGATCTCCCGATTGAAAAACGACTTGGCGGACCATCAAAAGGCCTATATCCCCAACCCGCCAACAACCGTCAGCGGTGAAC
>DAIOEG010000259.1:0-4189 GCA_036746415.1 Phycisphaera sp.
GCGCCGGCTGCTCGGGAACGAAATACGCATCGTGGTCCACCGACTTGCGCAGCTCCGCGACCTCCAGCGTCAACCGGTCCAGCTCGGCCGTGGAACTCTTGACCTGCGCGAACCGGTCCTTGGAGGCCTGCGCCCGCGCGCTCAGCTCGCGCTTCTCGCTCAGCGACGGCCAGAGCACCAGCACGCCAAACAATGTACAGATCGACAGCAGCGAGCCCAGCGTGATCCACGTGTCCTTCTCGGCCTTAAGGCGTAACCGCATCGCGCACCTCCAACGTCTCGGCCAGCGCGGGCGAGAGCAAGCTCGTCGGCTCGGCCCAGGTAAACTGGTTCTTCAGATTCACTTGCAAAGACAACGAAAACTCGCGTGCCAAAACGCCCTGCGTGTCCGTGTGAAGACTCGATCGCAGCTTCACACGCTCGAAGAGCGGGTGCTGGCTGAGGTTCACGATCAGCTCGGCCACGGCCGTGTCATCGGGCGCGAGTCCTTGGATCTCGACCAGCGTGATGTCCTCGACCTGCTCGGGTTGCTTCAGCTTGGCCTTGAAGCGTGCCGCATCCGGGTTGGTCTCCGCGCTGGGTGGGACGTAAGCGGCGGGTCCTGGCCTGCGGTTGGTCAGTGTCAACTCGCTGAGAGAGACGCTCTTTGGCATGAGTTGCGCGAGGGTGTCCACGACCTGGTGCTGTTTGATGGGCGGCTCGAGCTCGTGGCGCAGCCGGCTGGCTTCCTTGAGCGCATCACGCTCTTTGGTCAGCGACTTGATGTTGCCGTCGCGGTCGATGGCCTCGGCGAGGTTGTCCTCGATCCAGTGCGTCTCTTCGCGCTGGATCGACAGGTCCGTACGCAGGTAGCCGGACCACAGGACTAGGCACAGCGACAGCCCCGTGACCAGCGTCGCCTGCCGCGCGTAACGGTGACGATGTTGCAGCCGTTCGCGATAGGACTGGGGCAGGAAGTTCACGTTGTTCATGCCGCGGCCCTCCGTGTGCTCTTGCGACGGTCGGCCCAGTGGACCTCGGCCCGCCGGGCCAGCCCTGTTGCCAGCGCGAATCGGCCGGCGTGGTCGGGGAAGATCGCCTTGTCTCCGCCCGTGTCATCGTTGAAGTTGCAAGCCGTCACCGGCATCGCCAGGTGTTCACTGAGCAGCTTCAGCAGCAGCGGGCTGGCGGACTCGCCGCCGGTGACCTCGATCATGCCCGGCCGGGTGCCGCGGAACGTCACGCCGAAGTAACGCAGGCACAGCTCGATCTCCCGCGCCAGCTCGTGGATCGGCGTGCGCAATGCGTCGTGCACCGCTCGCTGCACGTTTGTTCCCGTCGGTGTCGCGTTGCGCTCCTCGAGGTGCTGACGCAGGTCGTTGGCCTCGACGCGCTCAATGCCCAGGTGCTGGGAGATCTCCTGGTCGAACGACTGCCCGCCGACCTGCACGAGCTTGAAGAACACCACCTGACCGTCCCGCAGGATCAACACCTTGCTGGCGTCAAAGCCGATGTCCACGAGCACCCGGCTCTGCGCCGCTGTCGGCGTGGCGGGCGTCTCTGCCTTGGCCTCTTGTGATGCGTCCTGGGCTTGCTCAACAACCGGCGTTGTCACCGGCAGCAGCCGAGCCAGCGCACAGGGTGTCGCGTCCACCGCGACCGGGCGCAGCCCCGCATCCATCAGACACTTGACGTGTTGCTCCACCGTGGGCGTTGAGATCGCAAGCAGGATGATCTCTTCACGCAGGTCGTCGCCCTGACGCACCTCGCCTGCCTGGAGGAACTGGACGGTGAGGGGGTCACGGGTGGGCAGGCGGTCCTTGGCCTCGAACTCGACCGCATCGCGCAGCTCGCTCATGGGCATCTTGGGCAGCCGGATGCTCTTGATGTGCATCGCCGACGCCGGCGGGCAACTCACGCAGCGCTTGCCGATGAAGTTGGCCTGCCCCAGCGCCTGCTTGAGGGCGGCGGTGACCCACTGGCTGTAGTTCTCGTCTTTGAGCGACAGGCCCGCGGGCAGCGCAGCCGAGGCGGCGGCGACGACCTTGCCAGCGGGGCCCGGGCGGTCCAGCTGCACGAGCTTGACGCTGTGCCTGCCGATGTCCACGCCGATGGGTGAATGGTTGTTCAGTATGCCTGTTGCAAACACGGCAATGCCTCCTCCCCCGGGCCTGGTCCCGTGGGTCGCGAACTCCTGGATCGTTCGGGCTGCCGTGCCCTCCCCTCGCAAGGCCTGCTCCATACGCAGGCCGATCGGTCGTCTCAATCGCCCGAGATGCTGATGCGTCCGGTGAGCGGTGAGACATCGAGCGTGACGCGTTTGACGTTGTAGCCAAGCACGATCTGCCCGCCGTCGGTCGCCGAGTCCGGCGCACCGATGTCGTTGAACCAAAGCGCCGATGCGCTGCCGACCGTGTCGGGGAAGCGGGCGCTGATGATCTGGATGTTCTTGAACCGCTGGTCTTTCTTGAAGTCGACGATGTAGTTCTCGGCCTCGCCGTTGCGCCAGTTCATCGTGATGGGCTTGCTCGAGTCCAGCGACCCGTTGCTGTCGCTGTCCCAGCGCTCGACGACGCGGTACTGGTTGTTCAGCACATCGAAGACCACGCCACGGTCTTCGCCCGCCGCGACCGCCTCGTTCTGTGCATACAGCATGTCGGCAATCACGAGCCGTGCCGCGCCTTGCAGGCCCATCGACCCCGCCTCGCTGAGCGAGGGCACGATGATGGCGCTGGCGATGCCCAGGATGATCACGACGATGAGCACCTCGATCAGCGTGTATCCGCGTCGCAGGCAGCAGCGTCGGGTTGTGGTCGTCTCTTGCATGATGTACCGCTTCAACGTGTGATCCGTGTCTTGCAAACAACCCACCCCCCGCTCCAACTCACTTCTGCACTTCTGTCGCCGTCGCCGGCATCGACTTGACGTTGACGTTCAGCCCGGCGCGGAGCAGGTTCTCGATCGCTGACATGCGGGTCGAGATCGTGGTGAGCTGGGTCTGGATGCTCGTGACGTTGTCGAGCATCATCTGGTTGCGTCGCTCGGTGAAGTTCACCTTGGCATCCGGATTGTCGCGGGGCGCGGCCTGGGCGGCGGCGACGAACGCAGGCGCATCGGGCCGGTGCAGCGAGGTCCACACGTTCAGGCCCAGGAGGACGGCAAGCACGGTCAGGACGGTGTTGGTGTAGCGCATGGTGTGCATGGGAATCTGCCTTTCGAGGGTGGGCACGCGTGTGCCTGTGTTGTCTGTCATCGGTCAATCGGGTGGGCAACTTGGGTGAAGTTGTGTGCGGGCCCCAAAAAACAAGCGTCGAGGCGGTGTGCCTCAACGCTTGGGGGTTTCTGAGGTGCTTGAGTGTTACTCTGCGACGATGACGAAGTCGGCGCTGCTGTCCGTGTCGTCACCTTCTTCGATCAAGCGGAGCTCGAGGCCCTTGTCTTCGGAGATGACCGCCTTGATCTGGCCGGTGGACTGGTTGTAGAACCAGCCAGCGGTCGTGAGGTTGCTGGGCTCGGTCGCGACCACCGTCGTGCGGACCGCGGTCGACACGAAGGGGTTGAGCGGGGCCTTCTGCAGGTACGGGCCGACCTGAATGTTCTCATCGTCATCGCCGGCGAGGGTGTACTCACCATCCGCCCCTGACTCGGGGAGGGTGGCCTGGGTCATGAAGTTCCAGTTGGTCAGGAGATCGGGGTAGTACCCGTCATGCTCGATCTGGGCCAGCTCGAGCTGGCTGCGGATCGTCTGGAGCTGGCTGGTCAGCGACGCAGCGCGGGCCGATTCCGAAGCATTGGTGAACTGAGGGATGACGACCGCGGCGAGGATGCCGAGGATGACGACGACGATGAGGATTTCAACCAGTGTGAAACCCGACTTCAGTGCACGACGTGCCGACATAACAAAACTCCTTCCAAGGGAGAGAACGATTGCGACGCGTGGGGCGTTGTGGCCCCTCCAACCCGCGTCTTTGAGTATCGGCAACGCGCCGACGCTCGTTTGAGCGGTCTGTGACGCCGGCGCTCTTGCCGGACGCCCTCTACTTGGTCGAAACCGCCAAGGGTGAGGCGTCACTTACCGTTCAACACCAACATCGTCTGCTCACCCCGCCCACTTAAGGCCCCGAGGCAACAAACTTGCTGGATTCCCCCGGCCGCCGCATACAACGGCTGCCGAGGATGTCCCGCCCCGACCGTTGCGGTCGCCGGGAAC
>DAIOEG010000260.1:0-1065 GCA_036746415.1 Phycisphaera sp.
CGTGCGCGGTGGCGCGCGTTGACGGGGCCCAAGCCGAGGTGGGGCTTGCTGCGTCGTTCACCGGAGACGGCGTTTCAGGTGGGTTGGCATTGGTATGTGGGTGTCGGCGTGGCGGCGTCTTTTGTGATTGCGCTGGGGCCGATGGCGCTGGAGTTGCCGGGCTTGCGTGAGCTGGACGGCGTAGCGCGGTTGCAGCGTCGGTTGGCGGGGCACGCGGCGTTTGCGTCGCGTGTGCATGAGGCATCGCTTGCGTTGGATGCCGATGCGCGGGGCGAGCGTTTCATCGTGACGGATCACTACGGCAAGTCGTCGCTGCTGGCGTTTGACCTGCCGGGCCAGCCGCGTGTGTGGTGTGCGCAGCGTGTGCTGGGCGGGCGGCCGACGAGTTATGAGTTCTTCGCGGACATGTCGCTGGGTGATGAGGCGCTCGTCGGCCGTGATGCGCTGCTCATCGGCGGTGATGCGGCGCGGTGGGGCGAGGCGTTACGCTTCGAGTTGATTGAGCGGTTGGACGACCGGGGCCTGCTTTGGATCGGTCGGCGGTACGCGGGCCTGACGCCTGAGGCGCTGGAGAGGTTGCCATGAGTACGACTTGGTTTCCGCAGCTTGCATCGGTCCGCGCGGCGCAGCCGGGGTTGCGTTGGTGGGCGTGGATCGGTGTGTGGTTTGCGTGGGGCCTGGTGCTCACGATGGTGGTGTTGGACGGGTTGATGTGGCGGGTGTACGACCCGCAGATCGTTCAGTGGGAGTGGGTGTATCTGTTCCGGTTCGCGGGTGATCTTCGGCTGTGGCTGGTTGTGGCGACGGCGATGGTGCTGATCGATCGGTCGGCGATGCGCGGCCTGCCGTGGTTCGATTGGCTGGCGCGCGGGTCGCTGATCATCTGGTCTGCGGCGCTGTCTGGCTTGGCGGTGACGCCGATCCAGCTGCTCGTGCGACGCCAGCGGCCGATCATCACCGACGGCGAATATGTCTTTCGATCGTTCGCGGACCAGCCGTTCAAAGCCGTGGGCCTGGGGATGCCCAGCGGGCACGCGGCGGTGGCGGCGGGCGCGTGCTTCATGT
>DAIOEG010000260.1:1075-4167 GCA_036746415.1 Phycisphaera sp.
GCATGCAGCGCACGCTCAGCGGCGCGCACTTCGCCAGCGACACCTATGTCTCGATGTGGCTGGGCGCGGCCGTCGCCGCCGGCGTCTGGCACGTGCATCTGCGCAACATCCGTCGCCGCGCCGCGCAGCAACGCTGACCAACGCACGACTCTCCCAACACTCGCCGCGTTGCGGTATACGTATGCTTCTTCAAGTTCAACTATCCCTAGGAGATCGCCATGCCTGCGACTTACTTCCACGACGTGCCCAAGATCCAGTACGAAGGCCCGACCTCGCGCAACCCTCTCTCGTTCAAGCATTACAACCCTGACGAAACCGTCGCCGGCAAGTCGATGAAACAGCACCTGCGCTTCGCCGTGTGCTACTGGCACTGCATGCAGCAGACCAGTGCCGACCCGTTCGGTGTGGGCACACGGCTACTGCCTTGGAAGCATGGCAGCGACGCCATGACCATCGCCATGCAGACCATGGACGCCATGTTCGAGTTCATCACCAAGCTCGGCGTGCCCTATTGGTGCTTCCACGACCGCGACATCGCGCCCGAGCTGCCCACGCTGAAAGAAACCAACAAAGCCCTCGACGCCGTCGTTGACTACGCCGCGCAGAAACAACAAGAGACCGGCGTCGAGCTGCTCTGGGGCACCGCGTGCCTCTTCGTCCACCCACGCTTCATGGCCGGCGCGGGCACCAGCCCCAGCGTTGATGTCTTCGCACACGCCGGCGCTCAGGTGAAGAAAGCCATCGACGCCACGCACCGCCTCGGCGGCAAGGGCTACGTCTTCTGGGGCGGCCGAGAGGGCTACGACACACTGCTCAACACGCGCATGAGCCAGGAGCTCGACCACCTCGCTGCGCTGTTGCACATGGCCGTTGCTTACAAAAAACAGATCGGCTTCCAAGGCCCATTCTGGATCGAGCCCAAGCCCAAGGAGCCCACCACCCACCAGTACGACCACGACGCCTCGGCCTGCCACGCCTTCCTCATGAAGTACGGCCTGCTCGAGCACTTCCAACTCAACATCGAAGCCAACCACGCCACCCTCGCCGGCCACTCCTTCCATCACGAACTCGAGTACGCCGCCAGCAACAACATCCTCGGCAGCATCGACGCCAACCGTGGCGACAAACTCATCGGATGGGACACCGATCAGTTCCCCACCGACCTCTACGACACCACCTGTGCCATGCTCACGCTCCTCAAGCACGGCGGGTTCAAGCACGGCGGCGGCCTCAACTTCGACGCCAAGGTGCGACGCCAATCCATCGAGCCCGTGGACCTCTTCCACGCACACATCGGCGGCATGGACGCCTTCGCGCGCGGCCTCAAAGTCGCCGCCAAGATCATCGCCGACGGTCGTATCGAGCAACTCGTCCAGCAGCGCTACAGCACGTGGGACACCCCTATGGGCAAACAGATCGAAGCCGGCAAGATGACCCTTGCCGACCTCGAAACCCACGCCCTCAAAACCGACATCCTCTTCGCCCCCGTCGGACGACAGGAACTCATCGAGAACCTCTTCAACGAATACCTCTGAGCGTACCCCACAACCCAACTCTCTCACGCCGACGCCAAGCCCCGCCTCGGGGCGAAGCGTCTGGCCCCCGGTGCGGGAGGCCAGCGATCATTCTCGTTGATTGTTTTTAGTGTCAAGCAATCCGTGCGGTCTTTCAGGACAAATCGGCAGTCGCTATGCCTCGATCGTTTGACATCTGGTCATCCCATGCCGACGCCATCGAGCTCCACGTTCTTCAGGCCATCCTCTCCGTTCTCAAGCAGCGGCGCGAGCAGGTCGTGATGTCGCTGGGCGACCCGTTCCCCAACCCGACCCTCCACACCATCATCCGCATCGCCGACGCCCTGGGCGTCCAAGTCACCGTCGGCCTGCAACCCTCTGCGTCAGCATGACTCCATCAAAGGTGAACAAATGATGGCGTTTCGAGCACTCGTTGCGTTTGTACTGGGGCTGATCCTCGGCGCTTACGTCTTCTTGTCAGGATTCATCGGCGCGATTGTCTCTTACTCCCTCTGGCTCGATCTTTAAGGGCCGATGGAATGGGTTATTTTTGCCGTGGTCCTCGCAGCGATGGTGTGCGTGTGGATTCTTTTCATGGCTGAGGATTGCAAGGTGCTTGCATAAGCCGTCGGCAAGCATCGATCTAGTACGGAGTACCTCCGATTCAGCCGTCTCTGTGATGGGCTATCGATCGTGGCATCGGTCCCGATCCTTCTGGGTCTGGCCTGTCTTCGTACGTTGAATGGTGGTGGCTCAGACCCATCGGCGGGCGGGGATGCCGACGGAGGTGATGTGGGGGCTTTGGTTGTGGGTGGCGACAGCGCCGGCTCCGAGGGTGGCGTGTTCTCCGACGGTGATGACGGGCAGGACGGCGGCACCGATACCGATGAGGGCGTGGGGGCCGATGCGGGCGGCTCCGCCAACGGTGGCGTTGGGGGCGATGTGTGCGAACTCGCCGATCTGGACGTGGTGTTCGACGACGGCGGCGGAGTTGACGATGACGCCGGCTTCGAGGGTGGAGCCGGGGCCGACGACGGCTTGCGGGCCGACGTAGATGCCCGTGGCGAGGGTCGCGCGCGGGCTGACGCTGGCGTGGGGGTGGATGATGTTGGCGAGGGTGTGTTGGAGGGAATGGAGGTGGCGGGTCTTCTCGGCGCGGAGCTTGCTGCTGCCGATGCCCACGAACCACTGGGCGTGTGTGGGCGAAGCGGTGGCGGGGTCGATGCGCTGGCCCATGGGCAGAGCGGCGTTGGGGTTGTCGTCGTAGTAACCAAGGACGTTGTAGCCGGCGAGTTCAGCGGCCTCGGCGACGACCAGGCCGTGGCCGCCGGCTCCGTAGATGCAGAGGTTGCGGGGGTTCATGAGGCGTGTCCTGATCGGGGGCGTGAGGTCTGACGACAAAGGTGCCAAGAACACAGAGCAGGCATCCAACCGCTGATGACACCGGTTGATAGATGGGTGGGAAACGTCTGGCCGTGGATGTCACGGCCGATGGTTGCTGGTGTGTGTCCTGATGTTCGCGCTGTCATCAAACCGTTTCATATTTTTTAAAAGGTTATGATGAACTGTCAAGACACG
>DAIOEG010000261.1:0-4167 GCA_036746415.1 Phycisphaera sp.
GCATGAGCCAGTCTGCCGACGCATCATCACCCGCTGCCCGCGCTCGCTCGATCGCCTCCATCGGCGTGCCCGCGTAAGGGTTCTCGCCCTGAAGTAACCGCTGACCATCCAACGCGTACCGATACACATCATCACTCACCACCACCGGCCCCCCCAACACAAACACCAACCGCAACAACAACGCCACCCCCAACACCACCCCAGCCCGTTGCCCATCAAGACGCAGACTCGCAGCCCCCGGTTGCGAGATGCCCCCCACGACCCACCGCAACCAAACCAACAGCCCCACCGTCCACACCGCCGTCACCCCCCAATACACCCACAACACCGCAATGTCAGGCCTCATTGCCCACCTCACTCCCGCAGCGCGCCAGCAACGCTTGAAACACGCCCACCAAGTCGCGCTTCACCCCCTCCATCGTCGGCACACCGTCCCCCAACAACGACCGCAGCGACGCCACCGGCCGGTGCCCCAGCCCGCACGGATCAATCAACCAAAACCGCGACAAGTCCGTCGAGACATTGAGCGCCAGCCCATGCATCGTCGTGTGCTGACGCACCCGGACGCCCAAGGCGCAAACTTTCGCAGCGCGAGAGTGGCCAGTGGCCAGTGCCCGGTGGCCAGTGGAAGAAGAGAGAGCATCAGCAGTCACATCACGACGCTCTTGTTCCCCCACTGGCCACTGGCCACTGGCCACCGGCCACTGTTCCACCCACACCCCCGTCGCCCCCGGCTCGCGCGTGCCCACGATGCCGTAGCCCGCGACCGTGTCGATCACGACCTGTTCGAGCAGCCGCATGTAACGCGACAGGTTCAGGCCGTGCCGATGAAGCCGCAAAATGGGGTATGCCACCAGCTGCCCCGGCCCGTGGAACGTCACGTCTCCGCCGCGGTCGGTGTCGTGGACCGTGACGCCCAGCTTCTTCAGCTGATACGCCGAGGCGAGCACATGACCGCTCGCGCGCGACCGGTTGCTGACCGTGATGACATCGGGGTGCTCCACCAACACCAGCGTGCCCGGCTGCTCATCCCGGCTGACCGCGAGATTCAGCGCCCGCTGGCGTTCCAACGCCTCCCCATACGGCACGATGCCCCAGTCGCTGACGATCATCACGCCATCCTACGCCCGCTGCGCAAAGACAAGTCGCCACTCAACCCGCTACATTCCCCGCCTATGGGTAAGGTGCACCCTACCGCCATCCTCGACCCGCTCGCCACCATCCACGACTCCGCGAGCGTCGGCCCCTTCTGCGTGATCTCCGGCCAAGTCACCGTCGGCCCCGAATGCCGACTCATCGGTAACGTCTACCTCAAAGGCCCGCTCACCCTCGGCCGGGCCAACGTGCTCTACCCCTTCACCTGCCTGGGATTCGCCCCACAAGACCGCAAGTTCGACGGCGACTCCGACGGCGCAGGCACACGCGTCGGCGACGAAAACATCTTTCGCGAAGGCGTCACCATCCACAGAGCCACCGGAGCCGTCCCCACCACCGTCGGCCACCGCAACTACTTCATGGGCAACTCACACGCCGCACACGACGCCATCATCGGAGACGACTGCTACTTCACCAACGGCTCCCTCCTCGCAGGACACACCCTCATCGGAGACCGCGTCATCCTCGGCGGAAACGCCGGCGTCGCACAACGCGTCCGCATCGGCCGGATGTCCATGATCGCAGGGGCCGAGGGCGTGACGCTCGACGTCCCCCCGTTCTGCATGTGCCACCACACCCGCCAAGTCTCAGGCCTCAACCTCATCGGCCTCCGCAGAGCCGGCTACCGCGAACACATCGAACCCCTCAAAGAAGCGTTCGACATCCTCTACAAACAAGGCCACACCCGCCCCCGAGCCGTCGAATTCATCCGCCAACAACTCCCCACCGACCCGCTCTGCATGGAATTCGCCAACTTCATCGCCGACAGCGAACGCGGCATCACCGACTACGGCCTGTACAAGGATTAAGTCCCCCACGCCGACGCTCAGATGCTGTCTCACAACCGTTCGGGACCGCTGAACAATCCCCCCTCTCGCGAGTCGATTGATAAAGTCCCTTGAGCACGAAGGTTTGTCATGGCTCCGGAGCGACGCAATCGGCAGGCGGGGTTGGTGGATGCGGTGACGGCGGGGCTGGGCGGGCCACGCACCCCCGGGGGTCGGCCATGCTGGATCGCTTGAACGCTGCGGTGGATTGAGACGCCTGGCTCAGCCGGTGCGGGCGTTGCCGGAGGACACCAATCCCGGGGCGGGGCGTCGGCCGCTGGACGCGGTGATGATGCTCAAGTGCGTGCTACTTCCCAAGTGGTTCAACCTTGGCGACCCCGGGGGGCGGACTTCACTTTCATCGGCGTCCATCCGTGGCTAACGATCCGGGTGCTTCGCTTTTGCGGGAGGATTCGCGGGATTCGAGGAACTTTCGGGCGGGCATGGGAAAGAGGAGGAGCAGGAGCAGGTCGCGGTGGGTTTTGATGAAGGGGCCGTGGGTTTGGAAGACTTTGGCGAGGTCGGCATCCGGGACCAGGTCGGCGGGTCGGCCGGTGAAGGGTTTGTCGCCGTTGCTGACTTTGGCGACGACGTCGGCGTCGACGGGGCCGGGGAGCTTGCCGTATTTGCCCATGACCAGGTCGCGGAAGGGGATGCTGACTTGTTTGTAGGGCTCGCCGAGGATGATGTTGAAGGCGGCTTGTGAGCCGACGATCTGGCTGGTGGGGGTGACAAGGGGGACGTAGCCGGAGGCCTTGCGGACGCGGACGACCTCATCAAGGATCTGGGGGAGCAGGTCGAGCTTGCCCTGCTCGCGCAGTTGGGAGTGCAGGTTGGAGATCATGCCCCCCGGGATTTGACTCTCTAACTGTTGGACGTCGCCGGGGGGGTAGCCCTGGGGCTGCATGAGCTTTTCTTCGATAAGTGACACGGCAAGATCAGCGGCGTGTTTGTCGCGCTGTTGCAGGAGCTCGATCGCGCGGCGGATGTAGCGGCGCTGCTCGTCGCTGGGGTGCATCGGCCAGGGGCGGGGGAGCGTGTCCTTCTCTTTGTCGAAGTCGGCGAGCTCTGTGCGCACGTTGCGGAGGGCGGCGTCGATGGGTTGGAAGGAGTCGGGGTTGACGTTGGTGGGCAGGTGGAGTTCGGTGGCGAACCACTGCATGAGTTCGACGGGCGGCTGGGAGGTTCCGCCGGCCATGGGGCCGTGGGCGGTGTCGAGGTAGGTGACGCCGGTCAGCATGCCGACGATGTAGGTGGCGCAGGCGAGGCCTGTGGTGCAGTGGGAGTGGAGGGTGAGTTCGACCCCCGGAAAATCGTTTTGCAGACTTTCGATCAGTTCGTAGGCAGTGTAGGGGTGGAGGAGGCCTGCCATGTCTTTGATGGCGAGGGAGTCGGCGCCGGCGTCCATGGCTTTTCGGGCGAAGGTGAGGAAGTGGTTGATGTCGTGGACGGGGGAGGTGGTGTAGGAGAGGGCGGCCTCGGCGTGGCCGTTGAAGGTCTTGGTGGCCATGATGGCGGTGATGAGGTTCCGGTGGTCGTTGAGCGCGTCGAAGATGCGCATGCGGTGGGTGAGTTGACCGGCGGGCTTGTTGCCACGGAGGCGTTCGAAGGGGTCGCGGCGTCGGCCCTCGGGGGTGGGCGTGGCGGGGCCGCTGCCGGTGCGGATGGCTTCCTTGAGGAACTCGGTGACGACGTTGTCGGGGTAGGGGCTGTAGCCGAAGAGGTTCTGCCCGCGGCAGAGCGAGCGGAGCTGGATGGGTTGGCTCGCGCCATCAAGGCACTCGCGGAGCTTCGACAGGCGGACAAACGGGTCGTCGTGCGTGAAGCGCAGCGAGGAGTCGAGCACGGCCCCGCCCCAGAGCTCGAGGATGGAGTAGCCCGCGTCACGGATAAGCGGCAGGACGTTCAGCGACTGGGCACCGCTCATGCGTGTGGCCAGCAGCGACTGGTGCCCGTCACGCAGGGAGCAATCGATGAACTGAACGCGGGTGGGTGTGGTCACGGCTACGGATCATAACGCGAGCACCGGACGCACGACGGCCTGGCAACTTTCACCGCCGCTTCATCGCAAAGCCATTTATCATGGGACACTGCGCGACGCCGATTGATGTCACCCGCGATTGCAGACACCCCATGAAATACAACCCTCAAATCATCGAAGCCAAGTGGCAGCAACGCTGGGCGG
>DAIOEG010000262.1:0-1752 GCA_036746415.1 Phycisphaera sp.
TGCGGGCGACCGTTCGTATATCGATGTGGACGCCCGGGTCATCGGGCACGGCGTCGATTGGCTGGAGCTGCTCGCCTGTACGCCCGGCAGCCGGGAGCACGAGGCCGTGTTGACCGTCGCCGCCAGCCCCTCACACATCCACCTGGCGCTGCTGCTGATCGGGGCCGTCCCCGGCCAGCCGCAGACCGCCCACGTCGATGCCGCCGGCGTCGTCACCACCATCCCCGCCGCTGGCGAACCGCTCGCCCTGTTCCTCATCGACCCCGCACATCCGGAACGCGAAACGCCCGCCAACGAGCTGGTCCTCGACCGCCGCACCGGCCAGCCGCTCGCCTACAACCGCTGGCTCTTCACCGGTTCTCGGACGCACACCGACGCCCAGGGCACCGCATACGTCGCCGACCTCAACGGCACCGTCGCCTCCCTCGTCCACTTCGGCGATGACCTGCTCGCCTACCCGTCCGAGCTGACCCAAAGCACCGATCAGCAAGCACTTGCCGCCAATGCCGACGCCCTGCCGCTGCAGCACACCAACGTCCTACTGCGCATCCGCCGGGCCGTTCCCCCGCTCCCCGAGCAGTAAAACGCGACGCGTCGCAACGCTGCGCGGGGATGACACCCCCCGATCCCTGATCCCTGACCCCCGAACCGCCCCGCCTTGTTGTTGCAAATCGTTTGACACGGGCCGCCCCTGCCCCGACAATCCGGCACCCTCTGTTCAAGGAAGTGCTCATGACCCGCTCGATGACCCCGGCCCTGATTGTCCTCGCCACCCTCTGCGTCGTGGGCTGCAAGAGCACCACGAAAGAGAACCTGCGCGGCGACATCAGCCCCGAGCTGGACTCCACCGCGTTCTCGGCCGACCAGGACGCCAACCGCTACGCCCGCATCACCGACCACAACACCCGTGACGCGTGGGAAGACGCCAAGCGCCTCCTCCTCCTGGACCGCCCCACCCAGCTCAGCCCCTACGTCCTGCCGTAAGCGGGTGAGTCTCCTCACAACACAATGCAAAGGCCGGTCGCTTGCGATCGGTCTCTTTCATGCGCGACCAAACGCATGCATGCGCACCAAAGTCGCATCCACTTTCTCCCGATAGTCTCGGTGGGAACCAGGGTCCGAACAACTCGACGGCCGGGGAGCCGTCACTCGCCGACAGTCGGCAGGAGTGTCCAGGTGAAATCCGTTGAATGTGAGCATCGCTGTAGCGCCGATCAAGTCCGCATCTGCCACCAACAAGCACAGGCCATCGAGCCGGTCCATCTGACCGTGCACAACCACCGCGAGTACGACCGGCACACGGTCCGCGGCGTCGGGCTCCTCCGGCCGATGGGACGCAAGGGCACGCTCGAGGCCGCTGTCCAGGTCGACCTCCGAGACGTCGGGCACGGCGGCATCAGCTTCCTCACCGATGAACCGCTGTGCCCCGGCTCCTACTGGCGACTCACCTTCCTCCGCGACGGCTACGCCATCGGCGAGGCCGGCGTCGTACTCCGGCACTGCACCCCGCTGGACAACAACAACTACCACGTCGGCGGGGACTTCATCCTCACCACCTGCATGCTCTACCAACTGGGCATCGCGCCCGCCGCCCTCGAAAAAACAAGACACCAATACTGCGAAACGCTCCGACACACCACCGAACCCGACAGCTACCTGCCCGCCAGCGAAGTCGCGTAGACCGCTGATCGCAATTCAAAACATCACCCCAAAGCCCACGCTGCGAAGCTGCGTGGGTCCGTCACACCGCAC
>DAIOEG010000262.1:1762-4150 GCA_036746415.1 Phycisphaera sp.
GTGGGGTCTGTGCTGTGTGACGGACCCCACGCAGCTGCGCAGCGTGGGCTTCGCCCGGCATGATGAAACACGCATCCCAACGCACGACTCACGCACTCAATATCGATCGATGCTCTCGCCGCTGTCGTCCTGCATCGCGAACACCAGCTCGCCGGTCGTCCGCACCGGGCCCAGCGCTTCGATCGAGGCGCGCCGGCTCACCTTCGGCGGGCCCAAGAGCTCGCACCGCACCTCACGCCCCGATGAGCCGTTCAACACCGCGCGCACCCCGCTGATCAGGTTCTCATCCGCGCAGACCCTCCAACTGGGCAGCCGCAACTCCACCACCGCATCGCCCGTGTGCAGCTCCAGCATCACCTCGGCCGACGACCCGCCCGCGCCATTACCCCGCTGCGACCCCTGCATCAACACCTCCCGCAACCGACGCCACGACTCCGCCAACGCCGACCGCCGATCCACCTCACCGTTGTCATGCACCACGATCTTCACGCACCTTGTCAACGACCGACTGGCCTGCTCCACCGGGATCACCCGGTTCACGATCAGGTTCGCCTCCTCCCGCCGACGGTCGATCTTGCCCTCGATAAACACGACGCGGTTCAACTCCAGCGCATTGCAACACACCGCAAACGCATCCGCGAAACACACGCCGTCGATCGCGTTGCCCGACGCGTCCGCCAGCGTGATCATCGCCATCTTGCTGCCCGCGCTCCGCCCCTGCTTGACGAACGTCGGGCGGACCTTCGTCAACATCCCCCCCACCGTCACCACCTGCTCGGCAGGCAACTGCTTCGCGTCCGCCACGCTCACCGAGCTGAACCGCTCGATCGCATCCTGCACCTCAAGCAACGGGTGGCTGCTCACGTACAACCCCATCACGTCCTTCTCGTAGTCCAGCGTCTGCGTCTGGTTCCACGGCTCGGTCGCGGGCAGCGTGGGCTCCGTCGTCTTCGCCCTCTCCGCCGGCTCGGCGCTCAGGCCCATGCCGAACATCCCAAGCTGGCCGCTCGCGCGGTCCTGCGCGATGCGCTGGCCACTCTTGATCGCCGCCTCCAGCGACTCGCACAACGCCGACCGCTTCTCCACGCCGTACACCGCGTCAAACGCGCCGGCCTTCACCAGCGCCTCGATCGTCGCGCGGTTCACAAAGCCCGGCGGGACACGCTCGCAGAAGTCGTAAAGCCCCTTGAACGGCCCGCTCTTTTCACGCTCCTCGATCACCGCGCGCATCGCCTTCTCGCCCACGCCCTTGATCGCAGACAACCCAAAGCGGATGTGCCCGCTCGCCGGCTGCCGACGTTCCTCCTTGCCATACACCACGGTGAACGCGACGTCCGACAGGTTGATGTCGGGTGGGCGGACCTCGATGCCCCGCCGGCCGTCCGGCAGCAGCACCTTCTTGCACTCGTCGATGTACTCGACCACCTTGTCGGTGCTCACCGATTCATATGTCAGCACCGCCGACATGTAATGCAGTGGGAAGTGCGTCTTGATGTACGCGGTCTGATACGCAACGATCGCGTAGCCCGTCGAGTGCGACTTGTTGAAGCCGTAGCCCGCGAACTTCAAGATCAAGTCGAACAACTCGCCCGACTGTTTCTCAACAACACCCTGCTTGGCCGCCCCTTGCACGAAGTCGGCCCGCGCTTCATTGATCGTCTTTTCTTTCTTCTTGGAGATGGCCTTGATGATCGTGTAGGCCTGCCGCAGCGCGATGCCGCCCAGCTCGTTGAGCACCTGCATGACCTGCTCCTGGTAGACCATGATGCCGTAGGTCTCGCTCGTGAGCCGATCGACGATGTCGTGCAGCTTGGGCGTTGCCTCGCTTCCGTGTTTTCGGTGGATATAGTTGGGGATCAGCTCCATCGGGCCGGGTCGGTAGAGCGCGTTGGCGGCGATGAGGTCGCTGAGGCGGTCGGGCTTCATCGACATGAGCAGGTTGCGCATCCCGCCGGACTCGAATTGAAACACCCCCGCCGTCTCGCCACGCTCGAACAGCTTGAACACCCGCGCATCGTCATACGTGATGCGCTCCAGATCGAGCGGGTCGTCGGTACGAGCCGCGACCGTGAGGGAGCGGGGCTCTTCACCAACGACCGATGCGACGGAGGCAGACACCGATCGAAGATCGCTTGCGTTCTTTGGAGTCGCTGAACCGACAGACGGCCCCGCTCCCTCACGGTCGCGGCTCGTATCGGGTTGCACCGCAGCGCGGATCGTTTTGTCGTCGAGCGTCTGGGTGATGAGCAGCTTGGCGCGTTCGATGATGGAGAGCGTGCGCAGGCCCAGGAAGTCCATCTTGAGCAGGCCGACTTTCTCGCACGTCGGGCCGTCCCACTGGGTCACGATGACATCCTCGCCCCCGCCGGAGCTCGAGCCGCTCGACGG
>DAIOEG010000263.1:0-4094 GCA_036746415.1 Phycisphaera sp.
CGGTCTGGAGGTCGTAGAGCTCGTCGGGGGCGGTGAGGTTCCAGATGTATTTCCACCGGCGATCGCGGAGCATGCGGCTGCTGTAGAGGCCGAACTGACAGCCGTGGTACATGGAGAAGGCGTCTTGGCGAGTGGGTGGCGAGTCGCCGCGTGCGAGTGCGACGAGGTCAACGCCCTGGAAGGTGTCGGGGATGTCGACGCCGGCGGCGGTGGCGATGGTGGTGGCGAGGTCGAGTTCGTGGATGCTGAAGGCGTCGCAGGTTTTGCCGGCGGGCAGGGTGTTGGGCCAGCGGATCGTGAGGGGCACGCGCATGACGTCGTCGTACATCATGTAGTGCTTGTCGATCATGCCGTGGCCGCCGCAGAGGTCGCCGTGATCGGTGCTGTAGATGACCATCGTGTTGTCAGCGAGGCCGAGCTGTTCAAGCTTGGCCAGCAGGTGGCCGACCCACTCGTCGAGGAGGGTGATCTCGGCGAGGTAGCGGGAGACGATCGGTGCCCAGTCGTCCCAGGTCCAGTCTTGCAGGCCCCAGGTTCGTTTTTGCTGGGCCTGCATGGGTGGTTTGCGATGGAGCGGGTCGTGGAAGCTTGGCCAAGGTGTGATGGACGCGGGGGGGTAGAGGTCGGCGAGTTCGGCGGGGAGCAGGTTGGGCAGGTGCGGTTCGGAGGGGTCCCAGCGGACGAGCCAAGGTTGGCCGGCGTCGGCGAAGCGGTCGATGGCGTCGATGCTGGCGCGGGCACCCCAGGCGATGCGATGGTGTTCGGGCGGCGTGGTCTCGTCGATGTTGCCGAACCAGCCGTCCTGGACACGCCTGGGCAGACCTTGCGCGAGGCGGTAGGCGTCGTAATCGTCTTCTTCCCAGAGGTACTCCACGCCGTAGTCGGCGGGGGTGCCGGGCACTTCCTTGTGGAACTTGCCGACGTGGCTCATGGCGTAGCCCGCGTCGCGGAGCAGGTCGTAGAGCGTGGGGCCTTGGAGCACGGCGGGCTGCCAACCGTCGAAGGTGGGGATGTTGATGCAGCGGTGCTGGGTGGGCCACTGCCCGGTGAGCAGGCACGCGCGGGCGGGGCTGCAGATCGGCGCGGGGGTGAAGGCGTGCGAGAAATCGACGCCTTCGGCGGCGAGCTGATCGAGATGAGGCGTACGCAACTGCGGGTGGCCGTGGTGACCTAGGCAGTCGTAGCGGTGCTGATCGGAGTGGATCAGCAGGATGTTCGGACGGTCGGTGGCTCGGCGGTTGGGCGTGGCGGGCATAGGCGTTCAGCATACGGCCGCGCAGCGTGACATGTTCTCGTTTTTGCTTGTTTCACAAGTGTTTCAGTAAGAATTGGAGTTGGCGATGAAGGCTTCGGAGCAAGGCGTGGAGGGTTCGGTGGCGTCGTCGGGCGAGCGCGTGCCGTTGCCGATCAAGGTGGCGGCGGGCGCGGGTGAGGCGGCGATCAACGTCGGCGTGAACCTGCCCAAGAACTTTGCGTTTCCGATTTACAACCTGGCGCTGGGGGTGAGCCCGACGTTGTTGGGTCTGGCGATGCTGGTGCCGCGCTTCTGGGATGCGCTGATCGATCCGGTGATGGGCAGCCTCAGCGACAACACGCGCAGCCGGTTCGGTCGGCGGAGGCCGTACATGCTGGTTGGCGCGGTACTGAGCGCGCTGTGCGTGGCGCTCATGTGCATCTTTCCGCGCGGGCTGAAAGACACCGAAGCGGGGCAGGCGTTGTGGGGGCCGGTGATCGATTTCTGGCTGATCGAGATCAACCTGCACCTGCCGTTGGGCGACTGGCAGTACGCGGGTTGGCTGCTTTGCGTGAGCCTGCTGTTCTACACCGCGCTGACGATTTTCGCGGTGCCTTACGGCGCGCTGACGATGGAGCTGACGCGCAACTACGAGGAGCGGACGCGGGTGATGTCGTTCCGCACGTTTTTCACGTATTTGTCGGGCCTGCTGATCGGCTGGCTCTACGCGATCGCGGAGTGGGACATCTTCAAGGATGCCGATGGCCAGCCGGATGTGGTGAAGGGTTCGTACGCGGTGGGCATCGGGTTGGCGTTGCTGCTGCTGGTGGTGATGTTGACGCCGACCATTTTTGTGAAAGAGCCCCTACGGCCGGCGGTGGCCGGTCGGCGCGACGAAGCGAGCGCTTCGGCCTCGGCTGGCGATGTGAAGATCGGGTTCTGGCGGGGCCTGAAGGAGACGCTTTCGACCCCGGCGTTTCTGATGATCGTCGCGGCGTACACGATCGGTTTTCTGGCCGTGATCATGGTGATCGGGCTGGGCCAGTACGTGAACTACTACCACGTGTACGGTGGTGATCTGGACCGGGGCAGCATCGTGCAAGGCTGGGCCCACACGCTGGCGACGCTGTGCGGGATTGCGGCGGCGTTCGCGATCAACCGGCTGGCCGCGCGGGTCGAGAAGAAGCGACTGCTGATCGGTGCGTTGAGTTGTTCGTTTGTGGGTGGGTTGTTGTCGTGGGTTTTGTACTCGCCGGATTTGCCGACGTTTGATCTGATCGCGTGGGTGCCTGGCGTGGAGACGGTCTGGCCGGCCCACCCGCTGAGTTTCAGCTACGCGTTGATCTGGCCGGGTCTTGCGGGCTTACTCATCGTGAGCAACTCGATGATTGCGGACGTTTGTGACTTGGACGAACTGAAGACCGGCGCTCGGCGAGAGGGGATGTACTGGGCGGTGTTCAATTGGATCCAGAAGACCGCGATCTCGATTGCGTTGCTGTTCTCGGGAGTCATCCTGGATGTGGTGGGCTTCGACGCCAAGGCCGAGGTCCAGAGCGACGACGCGATTCGCAACATGCGTCTGGCTTATCTGCTGGTGGTGTGCGGCGGCGTTTTGGTGTCGGGCGTCATCGTGGCTCTGATCCCGCTGACTCGCGTCCGGATGGAGGCCGTGCGGGCAGAGCTGGATACGCGTCGTTGAGGCCGACGCGTGGGAACAGAGGGAGGTCATCGCCCGCCAGTTGAGCCCAAACGCCTCACACACCGAGCGTTTGCTGTGAGACAGAAAAGGGGGAGACAGAAAAGAGACAGCAAAGGCAGAAAAGAGGGGAGAAAAGAGGGGAGAAAAGAGAGGGGAGAAAAGAGGTCAGGAGTCGTTGTTTCATGGGGGCGATCATGTTTCATGCGGGCGTGGCTTGCTTGCGAGGTTGGCCGGGGTTGCGGGGGGCCTGGGGTTGCGTACATGAGAAACTCAGCCCGCGAGCGTGGAGTAGGCGACGCGGCATACGCGCAATTCTACCGCAGGGAGGGTCCGGCCGGAAGCCGTTCACGCCGTGAACCGACCGATCGAAACGACTCCTGACCCCTTTTCTTCGCCGATTACAAAATCATAGCTTTGAACTATATTACCCATGGGGCCGTCTGGGCCAAATGGGTTGTCGTCGAGTACGCCCGAGGGTACATACAGCCCGACGCCATTCGCCAGTAGTTTAGATCGGTCTGGCGGAACGAATGGATTCCTTGTAGCAGAATACGCGCCAGAAACATTGACAATATTGAACATTAAGCTTGCTTCGCCTTTACAGCAGCTAACGCCAACCGCCTCATATGTGCCCAAAAACCCGCCGAGAAATGAGTGCGTTGAGTTTCCAGCGCCAGGAATAGGTAGCGTCATGTAGTCGTACGCGTATTGGGCAATCCCCGCCCCATGATCGGCACGGCCAGATGCTGCACCGTTGCAATTTCCGCAAGTTTCCTCGAGTTTCCCAATTGCTTCTGCTATGGCAGCTTGAATCGCGGGATGCGACTTAAGTTCTTCAACAAGATGAGAACCGTCTAGGAATGTGTGCTCTCGAGGGCCTGTGCCAGCAAGCCAATCCACACCCAATCTAATTGGCCCCGGGCCGGTCGGTGGTGGTGCATAAGGCTGGCGGGTCGGAGGGTTGAACGGGCTTCGAGGTGATCTTAATCCAAATGGATCAAAAAACGATAAGCTATTTCCTCTAACATACTCATACACGCTCATCCCATCGACATACCCCAGCGGGTCGCGTTGGTTGAATCGCCCGAGGGTGGTGTGTAGGTGTCGGGCGCGGTTGTAGACGAGGGCGTGTCCGGGCAGTCCGAGTGCTTCGCCGTCGTG
>DAIOEG010000264.1:0-4041 GCA_036746415.1 Phycisphaera sp.
CAGGCCGAAGACTTCGACGACGGCGGTGCCGGGGTCTGCGAGGACTTCATCGGTGCGGTAGGTGGCCCAGCGCGGGTTGACGGCCGAGAGCTGCGCGGAGCCGATGCCCTGCCTGCGCATCTCGTTGACCAGCCAGCCGCGGAGGTTTTCGGGGACGTAGTCGGAGCCCGTGCCGTTGAGCCCCGCGACGATGCCGATGCCGCTGACGAGCAAGGGGTCCTGCCCGCGGACCTGCGTGAGCGAGCCGATGGTGCCCCGGAACGCGCGGGGGCCGACGTACGTGGGCCCCGCGTCGGCGTCGGGCGTCTGGACTGCTTTCGTGGGCGAGCTGCACCCCGGCAGCATGAACACCGCCGCGCACGCGATCGAGACGCACGCCAGACACACCGCCCATCGACCGATCAGAGTGACGTGCGCGTGCGAACGGTTGTGGACAGTGTGTGCTTGCCGGTGGGGCATGGTCGTGGTTCCCGTTCTGCAATCTTGGGCGTTACGCGCCGCATCACGGCGTGCGTGCGGGCGGTCGGCCGGACAAGCCATTGTCAACCTTCCCGCGTGCAGGTCAAGTGTTCGCTGCCCGCGGGGCAGCGCTGCATCCGTGCCGAGGACGCAACCGTCGCCACCAGCCGGGGGTGGCGACGCGCGATTCGCATCTAATTTGTGTAGGCGGATTGATGACGACCGGGGGGCACAACTGGTATGCTAATAACGTATGAAGCGAGTGCTCCAAGACAGACCTGTCGGGCCGGCCCGGCGTGCTGTGTTGACCAAGACCCGGCGGGTGCTGCGTGTCTGGGCCAGGCGGCTGATCGGCGAGCGTGGCGCGACGTCGCTTGAGTACCTGCTGCTGCTGGGGGCGATCGTGCTGCCGATGGTGGTGGTCTTGCAGCTGGGGACCCAGATGCTCGTCGAGCAGTTCCGCGAGGTGTCGGTGATCGTGAACCTGCCGTTGCCCTAGCAGCGAGTTGAACATGCAGAACTTTTCTATTGGGTGTTGGGTTTGAGATCGCTAGAATGAGGCCCATCAGGAGTTTTACAATGGAAACGATGCAAACGATGTTGGGTTGTGCGAAGCGCGAAGTGGTGGCGGCGTTCCGCGATGATCGCGGGGCCGAGGGTCTGGAAAAGATCCTGATCATTGCTGCGATCGTCCTGCCCTTGCTCGGCGTCCTGCTGTACTTCCGTGACCAGTTCATCGAAACCTCCTACAGCGAGTACGGCAAGGTCCTGGATTCCGCCGGTACGTTGCCTACGCCCCCGGTTGAGTAACGATCTGCGGTGCTGATCCGTCAACGACTAGCCAGGGGCCTGCATTGAATGACCCGGCCGTGATCGTTGCGGGGATCGCCTCGGGCGTCGCGTGGGCCGGCGCCGTGTGGGACGTGCGGACCCGCCGGGTGCCCAATGTGATCACGGTGCCTGCCACGCTGTCCGCGTTTGCCTGCTGGTGTGCGATCGGTTTTGACGAGCAAGGGTTTTCCGGCGCGGGGGCGGGGCTTGGATACAGCGTGGGCGGGTGGTTGTCGGCCGTGGTGCCGTTCCTGTTCCTGATGCGCGTCGGGCTGGGCGGGGGGGACATGAAGATGATGGGCGTCGTTGGCGCATGGACGGCCTCGTGGCAGGCCGTCGTGGCCGTCATGGGCTACGCCATCCTCACGTCGGTCGTCATCGCAATCATCATCATGCTTCGGCGTCGTCTGGTGGTACGCACGGCTGGCTACCTCCTCGCGTCGCTGTGGATGCGAAAGTCCCACGTGAGCGGGGGCCCCAGCGCCAGCGGCGCACACGTCCCCTTTGCCGTCGGCATCGCGGTGGGAGCCACCCTCGTGCTGCTCGAAGTCGCTCGCGGCATGGTCCCCGGCGGGCTGTTCTCGCTGCTGGGCGTTTCGATGGCCGACTGGTTTTGAGAGCACCGCGTCGTATCGGGTCCGTAGCCGCGACCTGACAGGTCGCGGTCTGTGCATCGCTCGCTTGCGCCCGTGCGCGGGTGAGTCGAGTCACACCGACCGCGTGCTGTCAGCACTCGGCGACCCAGAAGCAGCCAACCCGCGACCGCCATCGTGCGCACTTTTTTGTCTTCCCGCGGGTGCTTTTTCAAACTCGTCAAGATTTTTTTCAATCGGGATCGCAAGGGCTTCCTGAATCCGACGACCGATTTGCGCGCACAAAACCGGCTCGCCGGCCCCTCTGTAGGAGGCGCGTATGAGTCACACCGACCACATCCTCAAGGAACCACACGACCGTGACACGCTGCGCGCAGCCCTCGCCGAGCTGCGCTGGAGCGCGGTCGTCGCGCTCGCGCGTCTCATGGACGACCCGGATGCCGACTACGAGACCCGGCGAAAGGCCGCCACCACCATCCTGACCCTCGACACCAGCCGCGTTGAACTCACCATCGCCGCAGGCACGCCTTTACCTGCGACGCAACCCGCGCAGGCACGCGCACATCACGACCAGAAGCCAGCCCAAATGCATCACGTGACCCACGACGTGGCAACGGCAGCATCGCCAGAACGCCGCACCGAATCACGCCCCGGCGTAGCCAGCGAGTTCACTTGCCAGTCTGCAAGAGGATTGTCCGCCGCTGCGATGTTGACCACCGAGGTGCATCAGCGCGGTGCGTTAAAGAAGCGCGGCAGGTTGCTGCTGGCTGAGGCAGTGCAGCGAGCCCCGGCCGACGACGAGCCACTCGGAACGGACGGGGACGACCGTGAGCTGCGGGGCGGCCTGTTCGATGGCTTGGATGGCCAGCGCGTCGCTGGGGCGGTTAAACACCGGGAGAAACAGGTGGCCGTTGGAGATCAGCCAGTTGGCATAGGACGCGGGGCAGGTGCGGTCTTCCTCGGTGACCGCCCGATCATCGGGCCAATAGTCGGCGGGGAAGTCGTAGGTCAGCACCGGCTCGACGATGGGCAGGGCGACGGTGTGCAGCTTCTGGCCGCGCTGGTCACGCGCTTCGCTGAGCACGCGCCAGTTCGCTTCAAGCACATCATGGTCGGGGTGGCCAATCGGGGCGCGGACTGCGGCGACGGTGTCCGGCGAGAGCCAACGCGCGAGGTCGTCCTGGTGTCCATCCGTGTCGTCGCCTTCGATGCCGCCGGGCATCCAGATAACGGTGCGCACGCTAAACCACTCGCAGAGTTTTTCTTCGATTCGGCTGCGGGTGTGCTGCGGGTTTCGGTTGGGGTGGAGCAGGCACTGGCTGGTGGTGAGCAGAGCGCCCTTGCCGTTGACCTCGAAGCTGCCGCCTTCGAGCACAAAGTCGTGCTTGAAGCGCGGGACATCGTGTGCGTGCGCGGTGTGCAGCCAGCGGTGGATGGCGGCGGGCGTGAGGTTCATCTGTTCCCACGGCGGGTACTTGCCGCCCCAGCTGTTGAAGACAAAGTCGTGCATGGCGAGCTTGCCGTGCGCATCGATGACGAAGATCGGGCCGTAGTCCCGTACCCACGCGTCCTCGGGCGTGATGCCCAGCGACTGCACGGTCACCACCTCGACCACCTTGGACAGCTGCGCACGCCAGTCGTCGTGCTGCCGCTGCGCTTCATCAAGACATCCCGGCCAGGTGTTGGCGCTGCTAGGCACGGTCAGCCAGACGCGCGTCTGTGGCTCGAACTCGGCGGGCATGCGGTAGCGCGTCGCGTGCGCATCAGTCCAGGGCACAGCGGCGAGCTCGGGCATGTTGGGGGCGTGGTCCATGTGCACTGGCGGTCCTTGGCGTGTGTGCGTTTCATCCAGTCACGAGCGGTCGTTCAAGCGCCGCACCAGGTCGCCGTACGCATCGACACGCCGGTCACGCAGGAACGGCCAGCCGCGCCGCACGGCCTCGATGCGGCGCAGGTCGAGCGTGGCCACGAGCACGGCCTCTTCATCCTGCGGCGCTTGCGCGATCACCTCGCCGCCGGGGCCCGCGATGAAGCTCGATCCCCAGAAGCGCAGGTCGTGCTCGGTACCGACGCGGTTGATGGCGCAGACGTACACGCCGTTGGCGATGGCGTGGCTGCGCTGCATGGTGATCCACGCGTCGCGTTGGTGGGGCATCTC
>DAIOEG010000265.1:0-4028 GCA_036746415.1 Phycisphaera sp.
GCGGTTGAAGCGGTGGACCGCTTGGGACAACGGCTTGCCCTCGTGCGTGACGATCTCGCGCGGCTCGCCACCCATGAGCGTGCTGACACGCGGAGCGTTGAACCACTGCGGGTCCATCATCATCGCAAACACAGACGCGACCCATTCCTCCGGGTCGTGCATCGTGATCTTCGCCGTCACCGGCTCGCTGTCGGGCTTGAGAAACCCACTCACGAGCACGGGGTGCTCAAAGTCGTTGCGCGTGATGGTGAGCGTCCCCTCACCCACTTGCGCGGTGTTGAACACCTGCGGGCGGATCGTGGGCGGCTCCAGTGCAACGGCAACCTTGCCGGCTTCCACTGCGGCGCGGACGGTCAGCACGTTGAAGTCGAGCATCATCGGCGTGATGCTCATGTTGTAGTCGTCGGGGTCGTCGTCCCACATCCAGCCGGGGCCTTTGAGGGGCACGTCCTGCCAGGACGGAGGCCTGAGCACTTGCACCAATGGGGCGTGTCGGCCGTGGGTCGCTTGCCGGGTTTCTTCGACGATCGCTTTGAGATCAGCGGTGTCGATCATCGGGTCGCCGGTGCCCGTGAGGAAGAGTTCGCCGTTGGGCCCTTGCGACACGGTCGTCTCCCAGCGGTGCCCGGGGCCGAGCAGGTCGAGCGCGGCGGCGGCGGTGTAGATCTTGAGGTTGGACGCGGGGGTGAGGAGCCAGTCGCCGTGGCGGTCGTACAGCGTCTGGCCGGTCTGGAGGTCCACGACTTGCAGCGTGACGACGGTCCGCTCGTTGACGGGCATCGTGACGAAGAGGTCATCGAGCGTCTTGCGCAGCGCGTCCGCATCGAGCGGTTGGGCCGATGCTGCGCAGGCGAACAGACACAAGACAGAGGCAACGACACGGAGCGGTAGCAGTGTGTGCATGATGCTTTCTGATAGAGGTTGTCGAGCGGTTACCGCGTCGGCGCGGCGATCTTGAGTTGATCGATGTCGTGCTGGGTCATCCACGGCAGGGCTTCGAGGTTTTTCCGAAGCGCGGCGGGCATGGGTTTGTGTTCGCGTTCGTGGCGTGGCCGGGACTTCCACCGGCGGTGCATCCAGAAATACTGGGCTGGCCGGAGACGGACCATGTGCTCCATCGCTCGGCAGTAGCGTGCGGTGATGTAGTAGAGCGGGTCGGGCTGGTTTGCCCAGTCCTCGGGGGTGATGATGTCGTTGACGCCGACCTCGTATCGGAAGCCCGGCCCGATGCGGTGCGCGTAGCCGCAGACGATGGGCACGCGCTGGTTCATCGCGAGCAGGCCGATCGATTTGTAGGTGCTGGCGAGGCGGTTGAAGAAGGGGACGAAGAGGCCTTTCTCGCCAGCGTTCTGGTCGGCGATGAAGCCCAGTGCCCCGCCGCGCTGGAGCGTGTCGAGCATGCGATCGGTGGCGTCCCACTTGGTGATGATGGACAGGCCTTTGCCCTCGCGGATGCCCAGGAGCCAGTCGTTCAGGAGCGGGTTGTCGAGCGGTCGGGCGATGGCATCGACGCGGTATCCCAGGGTGGCGAGAAGGTAGCCGAGGATCTCCCAGTTGCCGATGTGTCCTGTGACGAGGATCACGGGCTGCTTGGCGTTCAGGAGCGTGAGCGCGGGGCCGAGGTTTTTGAGTTCGAGTCGGTGTGACCATCCGTCACGGTGGAGCAGGCGCGGGGCCTGAACGACTTCAAATGCGAGCTGGAGCAGGTGTTGGATCGAGGCCTCTGCGGTCTGATCGACCTGCTCGGCAGACCAGTGCGGGAAGCACGCGGCGATGTTGGCGGAGCTTCGGACGCGGTGCTTGCGGTCGATGCGGTGGACCCACCCGCCGGCCCACATCGCGGTGGTGAGGTTGGTGTCCAGCTCAAAGCTGCCGATGGCGGTGGCGACCAGCCGGGCGCTGAGGTACTCGGACCATGCTTGGAATGGGGTCTTGTGAGCCACGGGGGGAGAGTAACGGGGAGCGTGTGAGGTCGCAGCGCGACAAAGCCCGGGGCTGGCGAGCCCCGGGCTTTAGGGGGTTCTGTAGAGGTTTGATTTAGCGTTCGTAGTAACCGATGAGGTCGAGGAAGCGGTTCTGGTTGAGCACGGGCACGGACAGCTGCTGGGCCTGATTCACGAGGGCTTGGTAGGCGTTAAAGCGTTCCTGCTGCTCGTTGAACTCTTTGATGCGGACGGGGTTGGCGCTGTCGGCAGCGGAGAGCTGCTCGGGGGCCTCGGGCTCGATGCCTAGGACGACGTAGTCCACGCCGTAGTTCACGGCGTCGGCAACCTTTCCGCCCCACTGCTGCACGAGCGAGACCACGCGGTCGCGGTCGGCGGGGGTTGGATCGCCCTGGCCTGTGAGGTCGAAGTCGCCGAAGACCACGAACTGGAACGTGCGGTTTTGATCAAACACTAGGTTGATGGCCGCATCGTTTGGGCTCAGCCGGCCGCCGCGATCGCTGCGGACCACACGGGCGGTGGCGGAGTTGTCGAACAACTCGTAAACCTCGATGGTCGCCTTGCCGGGGGCGGCGGCGTCTTCTTCGAGCTTGATGAGCGTGTCGGGCGTGTAAACCTCGAAGGTCATGCCCAGGGGCACGCGCTGGTTTCGGCCGATGTCGAGCGTGACCTTTTTGCCGTTGTCCAGGACGGAGACGATGCGGGCGTCGGGCTGCGCGATCGACGTCAACGCACGGCTGCGTTCGGTGTTGAGTTCGCTGACCTGACGTGAGAGGTCGGTCACGTTGCGGCGGGCGGTGGTGAGCTCGCCCTCAAGCGAGTTGAGCTTGGTTTGGAACTCGTCGCGGGCCTTGGTCAGCTCGCCTTGCAGACGGGCCGTCTCGGACTCGATCCGGCCGGACACGCCGGTGAAGGCGGTGTCGGCTTGGCCCACCTGCGACTGCAGCGAAGCGACTTGGTCCTGGAACGCCTTGCGGGCCTTCTCGACCTCGGCCTGCGCGGCGGCGACGCGGTCTTGAGCCGACTTCAACTCGCCCTCGACAGCGGTGCGGCGCGATTGTTCTTGATCGACGCTGGCTTGCAGGTTGCGCGACTGCTCGGTCAGCGTGCTGACTTGTGCACGCAGCGTGTCGGCCTGCTGGATGAACTTGCCGACGACGGTGTCGCCGCCCTCCATGTTCCGCACCTCCGCCAGCGCGGAGCTGCTTTCCTGGGCTTGGCTGACGTAATCACGGAGCGCCTTGCGCGCCTCGTCGGCGGCCAGCGTCGCCGAGCTGCGCTGTGTGTAGAAGACGACGGCAAGCAGGCCGAAGACCACCGAGCCGGTCGCCAGCACCACAATCGCCCACCAGAAACCGGCATTTGCCGAACGCGCACGCGCCATGGACAGACTCCTGAACCGTGAACAACAACAACAAACGCAACGCCACCCGAAGCACCAGTGTCGCGAGCAACGGCCCGCCGGTCAAGCAACCCGTCACACCAACTCTCAAAAACTTGAAAATCCGCCCAAAACCGCTGCGCCAACCGCCATCACACCCCGGTTATCGGAACGCCAGCATCAACTCGACCTCGACCGCCGCCCCCAGCGGCAGCTCCGCAACGCCCACCGCCGCCCGTGCATGCCGGCCCTGCTCGCCCAGCACTTTCACTAACAGCGAGCTGGCCCCGTTGGCCACCAGGTGCTGCTCGCGGAAGCCCCGGTCGCTCGCCACGAACACACCGATCCGCACGACGCGTTCGAACCCCGACCAGTCGCTGGCCACAAACGCATCGACCGCCGACAAGCCGTTGAGCACGCAGTTCTCCGCCGCGCGCTGCGCCGCCTCCAGCGTCGCCGACGAGGGCACGCAGCCCGTCGCCGACAACGCGCCGGCGTCCCAAGGCAACTGCCCGCTGACGAACACCGCGTTGCCCGACCGCACCACCGGCACGTAATCAGCCACCACCTTCGCCGCTGGCGGGAGCACCAACCCAAGGTCCTTCAATCGTTGTTGCAGGTTCATCCGCACATCATAAAGCACACCACAACGCCAGCGCTTCGCAGCTGCGTGGGGTCCGTCTTCACCCGACCCCACGCAGCTG
>DAIOEG010000266.1:0-4009 GCA_036746415.1 Phycisphaera sp.
TTGATGCGCCCCACGCCTTATCGTAACTGCCTGCGTCACGCACCACAGCTCACATCACCCCCGGACCCCGGACCCCTGGCGCCTTGCCAATGGATCCTCGGATTTTCTTATCCCACCCCCCCCGGTCTTGTCGACCGATTGCCTGACTAACCCCGGCTGACATGGGGAAGAGACGACCCGACGCTGTGGCCTGAGGCGGACGGCGCAGGCCTTCCTGCGGCAGAGGACTTCGAGCACTCTCACTTGACAATCGACACGATTCGATTATACTTATTTGAGTCTTTCTGAGTTTTGATTTTCTGGTTTGATCATTTGGTCCTTCGGTTTGATAGGTCGCACGATGCGGGTCACTCTTTCCACGATTGCTGAAAAGGCCGGCGTGGCACGCTCGAGCGTGGCGGAGATCCTCAATGGGACCACTCGGCCGTATGCGGCAGAGACGAAGCGTCGCGTGATTCAAGCCGCACAGGATTTGAACTACCGCCCCAACCACGCTGCGGTGACGCTTAGATCGGGCCGGTTTGGCGCGATCGGGCTCCTGTCGTCTGACGACCCGATCCGCAAAGGTTGGTTGTCACAGCGGTTGCTGGATACGACTCATCGGGAGCTAGAGATCGCGGGGATGCATCTGGTCTACGCGCGGTGGTCAGACGACCGGTTGACGGACGACCAGTTGCCGTCGGTCTTGTCTCGGCTTTTGGTGGATGGTCTTTTGGTCAATTACATCCAAGCGATCCCGGTCAAGATGCTTCAGTTGATTGCGGACTCGGGCTTGCCGGTGGTGTATGTCAATGCGCCGGTGCACCGTCCGTGCGTGTATCACGACGACGTGTCGGCGGGGGCTCGGGCGGTGGAGGAGCTGGCTGCGGCGGGTCATCGGAGGATCGCGTACCTGGACCCGGTCGTCCACGAGCACCACTCGTATCACGACCGTTGGCGGGGGTATGTCGACGCGATGGTTTCGCGTGGGCTGGAGCCGATCGACCTTCGCCAGACGTGCGTTCTGGACGAGTCTCTGATGGAGTTTTGCCAATCGCAGCTCAGGAGCTGGTGTGGGGCCACCGCCGTCATTGTAAACGGGGTGCGTCTGGCGGTTGCGATGCACGCGTCTGCGATTGCTCACCAATGGTCCGTCCCGGGCGAGCTGTCGATGGTGGCCATCGGGGATGTCTCGCTTTCACAAATGATCTACCCCATCAGCACCATCGACGTGCCCTTCGACATGATGGCCAAGCAAGCGACGGCTCTGCTGCGTGGCATGATCAACGGCCAGCAATCAACCGACAGCTCGGTGCTGATCCAGCCGCAGTGGCACTCTGGCAGGACGATTGGTCCCGCCCGATCAAAGGGTTCACGGGCCAGCGCCTCGCAATAGGGCACCATCATTCACCTTCGAACGTCTTGAGTTTTGTTTCCTTTCACTCTTTTAGGAGGTTTCAGATGCGTCGATTCAGAACAAGCGGGTAGAAGGTCAATTTGGGTGGGCTGTTAGTGAGTGCCGGGGCCGGCATCTTTGCGGGCTCTGCCCATGCAGCCCTGCTGGCATACGAGGGGTTTGCACAGACAGCGCAAACCATCACCGCCGCGACACCTCTGTCGGGCTCGGGGTTCAGCTCGATCGCTGTCCCCGGCGGAAACCCCGTCACGCCCACTGTCGACGCGGCCGGGCTGTCTTATTCCAACCTGAGCGTGACCGGCGGCAAGTCTCTGATCGCCGCGCCTGCGGGCAACAGCAACGGAGACACGCGCTACATCCTGAACCTCACACCCCCCGGCGTGACAACCAGCGATGCCGTGACCTACCTCAGCTTCCTCCTCCAGACCGACACGGACTTTCGGGCCGAGATCGGCCTCGCATCCAACTCTGGCTTCAACAGCGGCTGGGGCGGTGTCGGCGTGATCCGAAACGCTGGCGTGCTTCGATACACCTTCGGCACGGGCGGCGGCGTGGTGGACAACTCTTCTGTCACCAGCACGGGTTCATCCGCCTATACCCCTCACCAAACTGAACTGCTTGTGTTCAAAATCGACCGCACAAACCCAAGCAACATGGTGCTGAGTCTGTTTGTGAACCCCGCATCGCTGGGCGGGGCCGAGCCGGGCACACCCACGCTGACCACCACACTGGCGGGCGGAGGAGGCAACTCAAAGCTCGAATCACTCCGCGTGTTCTTCAACGAGTTCACCGGCGGTGCAAACCAGATGTCACTGGACGAGATCCGCGTGGGCACCACCTTTGCCGACGTCACCCCCGTCCCCGAGCCCGGGTCGATGGGCCTCTTGGTCCTAGGCGCATCGCTCGCGATGCTCCGGCGTCGGTCTGCCTGAATCTCCCCGTTGAGGCGCTCACCGGCGTCTCGGCGGCTTCTCGTCTCGTGCTCTCTTCCACAATGTCCGCGTCGGGCCTCTCGTCACCCTCTTCATCAAAGCATTGCCCTCTTTCAGGAGTCTGTGCCATGACATCTCTGCCAAGCCAGTCCTCTCGCCGCCTTCACCCCCGGCCTGCGGGGTTCACGCTCATCGAGCTGCTGGTTGTCATCTCGATCATTGCGCTGCTGATCGGGCTTTTGTTGCCGGCGCTGGCCTCGGCTCGCAAGACTGCTCGGACGGCGTTGTGTGCGTCGATGGTGCGTCAGATCGGCATCGGGTTCCATGCCTACGCCGCCGACCACGACGAGGTCCTGCCTTATGCCGGTTGGGTGTACGCCATCCCCGCGATCAGCGGGATCAACGGCAACCTGACCTTTGCCGAGATGTCATGGGACGACCTGATCAACCCTTACGCCGCCGCCGAACACACCTACGACTTCTACACACGGGCCGACGGCAATCTGTACTACGCCTCCAACCGCACGGTCCTGTGCCCGTCCGACCCCACCACCGAAACACGGATCACTCAACGCCGATCCTATGCGGTCATCCGTAACATCCGATACTCGGGCTCACGACACGTCCCGCTCGGCATCGCCGGATATTCACACCCCACTTTCGCCAACAACCCCCCCGAGATCCGCCTCTCTGGCATCAAAGCCGCCTCCGACACGTTCATGGTCTCAGAAAACATGCGCCGAAACGGGCAGAACTTCCTGGGCAACACCTCCGGCGCCTGGCTGGATAACCCCAATGACCAGTACACCCTCACGCACGCCCCGCACTCGCTGGGGGACGGCGATGCACTCAGCGCCCGCTTTCAATACGGCTACGTCGACGGACACGTCTCGCTCGAATCGCCCGGAGATCCCGCCAAAGTCGGCACAGGCACACTCGTCCTGCCGCTGGGTAGTTGGGCACGCTAACCCACCCCGGCCAGCCAACTCACCATCAACCACTCCGAGACACCGGCGCGCAGCCCTGCACACACACCAAGCCCCGCGCTGCTTCTTTGCCGCCTTTCGGGATGTTCCCCGCGGTCACTGACTCCTCCTTCTCCTCACGAGTGAAGACCTGCCCATGCCTCAATCCATCCTTGCCTCCATCGCCCGCACATCCCTGGCCCTGGTCCTTAGTCTGAGCGGCACGGCCGGGTGGGCCGACACGTACTACGTGTGCCCTTCAGGCGACGACACGGCCGTCGGCGACCCGCAAGCACCCTGGAAAACCATCCTCCACGCCGTCAAGGCCGCCCAGCCGGGCGACACCGTACTGATCCGCCCCGGGACCTACCAAGAGCCGGAGATCAAGATCGAAGACAAGATCGGCACACCCGATCAACCCCTCAAGCTCGCCGCCGAAACGCCCGGCACCGTCCGCCTCCTCAGCACGTCGGCGTACCACGCCCTGAGCGTCTTCCGCTGTGTCGGTGTTGTGATCGAAGGCCTGGAGGTCACCTTCCCGTCGGATTCCAAGAACGAATACTTCGGCATCTTCGCCACCGACTCAAGCCACCTCACCATCCGCGGCTGCTACGTCCACAGGGCCGGCTTCTCTGGCATCCAAGTCAACGGCAGCGACCACGTGCTGATCGAAGACAACACCATCAGCTCCAAAATTGCCAAAGACCTGCTGCCAG
>DAIOEG010000267.1:0-4003 GCA_036746415.1 Phycisphaera sp.
GGTGCCATCGCTGAGGGCCGACAGTAGAGCGTTCAGGAGCTTCCCGACGCCGATGATGAGGGGGAAGTAGGCCGGGTAGCCGAGCTTAGCCATGCCTTCCATGATCGGCTGGGCCCGGCTGACGTCGGCGATGCCGCCCATGAGCAGGCCGAAGGCCAGGAGGGCCGTGGCGATCCAGTAGACGATGGAGCGCGTGCGGGACTGCGTGGGCGGGAAGAGCTGGAGCATGAGAGGTTTCCGTTGGGAGTGGAGCGAGATGGGGGATGGGGGTGAGTTGCTGTGATCCGTGTTGATTTCAGGCGATCCTGCCTGATTCAGTGTGATTCAGGCCCGTGATGCTGACCGAAGATTAACCCGCAGAAGCGGGGAAACTTGTTGACACCCGCAAGAGATCGAGTAAAATTAATTTATTAAAGTATCGTAAAAGTGTGGTGTATCGACGCGATGCGCTACTGTCTGGCTGTTTTCTTCTGTGTGCCATTTCTAACCCTCGATGTTCTACCAAGGAGTTTGATGATGAGAACGAAATCGTTGCTTGCAAGCACCCTGATCGCGACCGCGATGACGACCCCCGCCCTGGCGGCACCGGTGGCTCTGGTCAACCCCAACTTCGACACCCCCGGCGACAGCGGCTTTGTGACCACGGGGTCAACCGGCGTGACCGGTTACGTCGGCGAGCTGTTCCTGTTTCCTGAATTCGCGTTCTTTGGCAGCAATTTCAATGATGCATTCGTGATCACGGACATCAACGGCATCGCCAGCGGGTCCAACCTCCTGGTCCGAAACGCCCGACTCACCACGGAAAGCACGGCCCGCGTCGCGGCGGTTGCGGGCGACGCGGTCACCTTCACGTTTGACGGCGTGTTGGAGAACAGCGGCTCGGGCATCCTCGCCGGGATCGACTTCTTCGACGGGTCGGGGGTGCTGCTGGGCACCTCGCAGGAGACCTTCACGCTCGGCAACGCGGCGGGGATCGCCAACCAGCAGCTGGGGCTGACCTTAAGCGGTGCCGCCCCTGTTGGGACCGAGACACTCGGCCTGCGCATCGAGGCGACAGACGGGGTTCAGACTTTCCGTGTTGATAACTTCCGCCTTGACATCGTGCCCATCCCCGAACCCTCCTCGCTGATCCTCGCAGCCGTCGGCGGAGCCGCCCTTCTGGGTCGGCGACGTGTTTCCAGCCGGTAAGGATTGACCGGTGTTGGTGTGTTCGATGGTTGCTGAACGTCGGCCCGGAAGTTCCAGAGACATCTCTGGAGCTTCCGGGCTTTTTCGTCTACGAGACGGGGCAGCGTGATGTGATTGGTCACGCGCGGATTTCAGCGGATGCGGCGTGGGCGTCGAGGCCTTCGGCGTTGGCGAGGAGGGCGATGTCTTGGATGGTTTGGTCGCTCATGCGGGGGGTGTATTCGACGGTGCCGGTGCGTTTGAGGAAGGTGTAGGTGCTGACCCCGGAAGTGAAGCGGGCGGTCGTCCCCGTGGGCAGGCAGTGCGAGGGGCCGGCGTAGTAGTCGCCGGCGGCGACGGGGGTCTGGTGGCCCAGGAAGATTTCGCCGGCGTGGCGGAGCAGGGGCATGAGGGCTTGCGGGTCGCTCACGGCGAGGTTGAGGTGTTCGGTCGCCAGTTCATTGGCGAGGTCGCAGGCGTGCTGCTCATTTCGCGCGAGGACGATGCAGGACTCTTCGATCAGCGCCTGGCGGATCGCATCACTTCGGCTGCGCTGTTGTAGTTGCAGCTCGAGGGCTGTGAGGATGCGTTGCGCGACGGCTGCATCCCAACAGACGAGGAAGCACTTACCGGGGTTGTGTTCGGCTTGTGCGAGGAGGTCGGCGGTGACGTAGTGGGGGTTGGCGGTGTGGTCGGCGAGTGTGACGATCTCGCTTGGGCCGTAGAACCCGCCGTCGGTGCCGGTGGTGCCTGCGACCATGGATTTGGCGAGCTGAACGACGGGGTGGCCTGGGCCGGCGATCATGTCGACGGGCTGGACGGTTTGCGTGCCGTGGGCGAGTGCGGCGACGGCCTGTGCGCCGCCGATGCGGTAGACCCGGCCGATGTCGAGCATCGCACACACCGCGAGGAACACGGGCGAGACATCGCGCGCGGGCTCGCCGGGCTTGCGATAAGGCATGGGGTTCACCGCTGCCAATCGAGAGGCGGGGACGCCTGCGACGAGGGCGGGGACGGCGAGCATGATGAGCGTGGAGAAGAGCACGGCCGAACCACCTGGGACCAGGAGGCCGGCGCTGTCGACGGGGGTGAAGCGCAGGCCGAGCTTTGCTTGGTTGATGATGATCGGTGCGTGGTCGCGGGGCTTGATGTGCGACTGGTAGGCGGACACGTGTTCGATGGCGCGTTCGAGGGCGCGGCGGAGCGCGGGGTCGAGTGCATCGAGCGCTTCGTGTTGCAACGCGCGGGGGACGAGGATGCGGTCGGCGGTGAAGGTTGGGTCGGTGAACTTGCGCTCCTGTTCGACGATGGCATCGTCGCCGCGGGCTTTAACGTCGGCGATGATGTCGGCGGCTGCCTGTGCGAACTTTGGAGAGGCGACGGCGGAGTCGCGGAGGCGCTGGAGGCGCGTGGCGTAGGCGGACTGGCCGGGGGAGGTTTGGAGGTCGTAGATGGGGATCATGGCGTGTTGGTTTATCGGCGTCGTTTGCTGAAGAACCCGCCGGCGCGGGTGATGGTGCCCGTCAATTCGAGCATCGTGAGTTCGCTTTGTGCAACAGGCGTTGTCAGGCCGGTAACGGCGAGCAGTTCGTCGAGCGTGCGTTTCTGGTCGAGCGCAGCGAGGAGTTTCTGCTGGGGCTCGGAGTAGGCGTCGTCGAAGAGGGTGCTGCTGTCGGCGTCGTGTTGTTCTGTCATCGCGGACTTGAGCGTGCTGCCGGCGTCGCCGAGTTGATCGAGGACATCGGCGGGGCTGGTGACGAGCGTGGCCCAACCTTCTTTGAGGATGCGGTGGCAGCCGGCGGAGCTTGGTGAGTCGACCCGGCCGGGCAGGGCCATGCATTCGCGGTGGTGCTCTTCGACGGCGAGCCGAGCGGTGATGAGTGCGCCGCTGCGGTTGGCGGCCTCGATGACGAGGACGCCGAGTGAGAGGCCGGAGATGATGCGGTTGCGCGCGGGGAACTGCTCGGCGCGCGGCGGGGTGTGCATGGGCAGCTCGCTGATGAGTGCGGCCTGTCCGGAGCGCGTCATGCGGTCGAAGAGCGGCGTGTGGTCGGCGGGGTACGGCCGGTTGAGACCCGAGCCAATGACGGCGATGGTGCGGGCTTGAGTCGCGCCCGCCTCGATCATGCGCAGGCACGCCCAGTGCGCCGCCGCGTCGATGCCGTACGCCCCGCCGCTGACGATCGTGAGACCCGCAGAAGCGCAGGCGGCACTAAACCGCTCGGCCTGCTCGCTGCCATAAGGCGTGCACTTGCGCGAGCCGACGATGCCAAGCGCTAACGCATCGCGCTCGAGCAGCTCGCCACGCACCCACAGAAGCACCGGCGGGTCGGGGATGCGCGCGAGCAGTTGCGGGTACGCTGCGTCGGTGATGCAGACCAACCTTGCCCCCGCAGCGTCGACAGCGTCGAGCTCACGCTCGACCTTCCCCTCTGCAATCGTCGCGTCGATCGCGCGTTTGATCGTGCCGGCCTTGCTGGCGTTGATGCCTTTGATGTTGCCAAGCTGTGCCGCGGTTGCACCCACCGCAGACTCGGCCGAGCCGAACGCAGCGATGCAGCGCGACACCAACGTCTGGCCAAGACCGGGCGTGAGCAGGAGCGAGAGGATCGCGCGGGATTCTGCGGAGCGTGCTTCCACAGCGGCGAGTGTAAACGGCAGCTCAACACTCGGCCCGGGCGGTGTGACAGGTTCTTCAAAGACGCCGGCGAGCACCCGGCCCGACCGGACACACCAGACGTTCCACTTGGGCGTCTCGGTCCACGGATTACCCATCGAGGCGGAGGTCTTCGGCAGCGGCGATGCCGCGTTGACCGTGCTCATCCTCGGCACGATC
>DAIOEG010000268.1:0-2202 GCA_036746415.1 Phycisphaera sp.
CGTCCTGTACATCGACGAAGACGGCAGCGTCATCCCCGAACCCGCCAGCATCGCCCTGCTCGCCTTGGGCAGCGCCATGATGCTGCGACGCCGGAAGTAAACACCGCGACAACTTCACCAACCACGCAACACCCGCGCCTCACCGCGCGGGTGTTGTTGCGCGTGTGCTCGCGCGCAGTCTCATGCATCCGCACGACGCCGAAGCTCCCGGTATCGCTCGCACAACGGCTCCTCACACACCGACTCAAACTCCGCCAGCCACCGCTCGACCTCGGCATGGTCCACCGTGTGGCCCCTGTTGAGCAGCTCGATGACGTCCGCCTGGTCATTGAGCCGGAACGCAACGACCTTGTGGACCAAGACATCTTCCACCGAAAGGAACCGCACCGGATTGCCCTGCACCCTGTGAACCTTGGCACGCTCGGTCGCCAGCGTCAAATAAGGCGAATCGACGAAGCTGATGTCCACGCCGTACTCCGTCTGCGGGTCGATGCAATGCAGCACGAACTTAAAACGCGCAGCCAGATCGCTGTCGGGGTCTCTGGGTTGGAGGCCCAATGCATCGCGGATGCGGATCACCTCCGCCAGCCGGTTGATCGGGAGGCCGACGCTGAAGTCAACGTCATGCGTGTAACGGATGTAGCCATGGACAATGACCGCCTGACCTCCGATGATGACATACGGGATGCCCGCCTTGTCAAAGGCCCGCGAGACCCGGCTCATCAGGGCGTCGGCCGTTAAAGATGGCTGCGATGCGTTCGTCGGCTTTTTCTTCTTTGGCATCCCGCGGAACCTTTCCATGAAAACGTGACAACGCATGATCCACGAGTTGAGCGGCAATCAACTGGTTTCGCTTCGGGTCGTTGACCTGAGTGCGCTCATAGTCCCACCGCTGGCGGTCCCAGTCCCGCGCAGCCATGATCCACTGGCGGTCGGCATCGGTCACGCGCGGGGTTGGGGGTGTCGGAGTGGGTTCGCTCATGGCCACAGTTTACGCAGCGGCCAACAAAAAACCCCGCCGGTACGGGCGGGGCTGATGGGTTGCGGGCGGTCCGACGAGCCGGGGGCCGGGGGCCGGGGGGTCAGTCGTTGCTCATGCTGAGCAGGAACTCGGCGTTGGTCTTGTACTTGCCCATGCGGCTCTTCAGAAGCTCCATTGCTTCGACGACGTTCATGTCGGCCAGCACTTTGCGCAGGCGATGGACGAGGCGCAGCTCGGCGGGGTCCATCAGGAGCTCTTCGCGGCGCGTGCCGGAGCCGGCGATGTCGATCGCTGGCCAGACGCGCTTTTCAACCAGTCGGCGGTCTAGGTGCAGCTCGCTATTGCCGGTGCCTTTGAACTCTTCGAAGATGATGTCGTCGGCCTTGCTCCCCGTGTCCACCAGCGCGGTGGCGAGGATGGTGAGCGAGCCGCCGTTCTCGATGGCTCGAGCGCTTCCGAAGAACTTCTTGGGGCGTTGCAGCGCGTTGGCGTCGAGGCCGCCGGTGAGGATGCGTCCGGAGCTGGGCTGCTCGGAGTTGTACGCGCGGGCCATGCGGGTGATCGAGTCCATGAGGATCACGACGTCGTTGCCGTACTCGACCATGCGTCGGGACTTCTCGATGACCATCTCGCAGACCTGCACGTGCCTGGACGAGTTTTCATCGAAGGTGGATGCGACGACTTCGACTTCTCGGGGCGTGTTAGCGCGGAAGTCGGTGACTTCTTCGGGCCGTTCGTCGATGAGCAGGACGAGGACCTTGCACTTGGGATAATTTTTGATGATGGAGGTGGCCATCTTCTGGAGCAGGACGGTCTTGCCGGTGCGTGGCGGGGCAACAATCAGGCCGCGTTGGCCCTTGCCCACGGGCGAGACGAGGTCCACGATGCGCATCTCGATCCCGCTGCTGGCGTCGAGCGTTTCGAGGAGGAAGCGTTCGTGGGGGTGGAGCGGGGTGAGGTCGTCGAAGCCGATGACGTCGTTGAGCTTGAGGGGGTCCTCATCATTGATGGCGTCAACACGGAGAAGGGCGAAGTAGCGCTCGGACTCCTTGGGCGGGCGGATGGTGCCGTGGACCGTGTGGCCGACCTTCAGGCCGAAGCGCCGGATCTGCGACGGCGAGACGTAGATGTCGTCGGGGCAGGCGAGGTAGGAGTTTTCGGGCGAGCGGAGGAAGCCGAAGCCGTCGGGGAGGATCTCAAGGACGCCCTCGCCGTACATG
>DAIOEG010000268.1:2212-3983 GCA_036746415.1 Phycisphaera sp.
GGGCGGCCTGCTTATTCAGGATCGCGAAGATGAGGTCGTGCTTGGTGAGCTTGTGGTGGTCTTTGACGGCGTGCTTCTCGCCGAGCTTGAAGAGCTCGTGGACCTCCATCTTCTGGAGGTCGCGGATGGTGGGCAGGTCGTCCTGGTGCTTGGCCTTATCGAAGCGTTCCTGGGTCTCGGCCTCGAGCTCCTGATCGGACTGCACGGCTCGCTTGGGAGCGGGCTTGCTCTCCGAAGCGCTAGCAACAGCAACAGACGCTGGCTTGGCGGGTGTTTCCGCCGCTTCGTCCACATCCGGGGTCTCGATGGGCGCATCGAGGGCGACCGCGTCGTCGGCTGCGGGTTTGGCGCGGGGCTTTCGCTTGCGTGGGGCCGGGCTGGATGCGGGAGCGGGCGTGGGGGACGATTCAGAGGACTTAGCCATGAGGTCAACCTCTCCGGGTTGTAGTGGGGAAGGTCGGCTGCCATGCCGACGGGGAAGGGGGATTCAGATCACGCCAACGTGGGCGTGCATCGGGGTGGGAACAAGTGGAACGCGGAGCTAATTGGGGGTGGTTCTGCACGAGAGGCCGGCGAGCGGCTGGGGATCACACCTGCGACGTCACGCGAGATGGCGTGGGCCGAGGGTGCACGGGGGTGGGAGGTTCAGGCCGAGGCAGGTGATTCTGGGTCTAAATCGGGGAAAACCCGGTGAAGCATGCCGCAGACCTGATTACGCAACGCCGAGCGGTCGCCCGCATTGCTGATGACAATATGGGCTCGTGCCCGCTTGATGTCAAGCGGGAGCTGCAGTTTTTCCCGACGCGCCAGTTCCTCGGGCCCCCAACCGCGCGTCGCCAGCACCCGCTCGAGGCGTAGCTCCGCCGGCACATCCACAAACACCAGCAGGTCACAGGACTCCGCCAACCCCGACTCTAAGAGCAGCGGCGAGTCCTCCACCACAAACCGCACCGCCGGGTCGCCTTGGTACCGCTCCCGCAGCACCGCCCGCCCCGCCGCAACGATCGGATGGATTAACGCTTCCAACCGCCTGCGCTGCGGCTCATCCGCGAATACCCGCGCCGCAACCCTCTTACGATCGACCCTGCCATCCGCATGAAACGCATCGCCGCCCCACCACTCACGTAGCGCCCCAAGCACCGCTGGCTGCTCGAACGCCTCACGCGCCAGCGCATCGGCATCGATCACCCCCCCGCCCAACTCCGCCAACACCCCAGCCACCGCACTCTTCCCCGAGCCGGGCGCGCCCATGAGGCCGAGGATGGGTTTGTGATCAGGCATGCGATGACGCGTATAGTCAACATTAGTCCATGTGCTTCACGATCGCCTTGGCGAACTCGCTGCACTTGACTTCCTTCGCGTCGTCCATGAGGCGGGCGAAGTCGTAGGTGACGGTCTTGGCTCCGATCGCGCCGTTCATGCCCTTGATGATGAGGTCGGCGGCTTCGTGCCAGCCGAGGTGTCGGAACATCATTTCGCCCGAGAGGATGACGCTGCCCGGGTTGACTTTGTCCTGGTTGGCGTACTTGGGCGCGGTGCCGTGGGTGGCTTCGAAGATGGCGTGCCCTGTGTCGTAGTTGATGTTGCCGCCGGGCGCGATGCCGATGCCGCCGACGCAGGCGGCGAGGGCGTCACTGATGTAGTCGCCGTTGAGGTTAAGGGTCGCGACGACTTCGTACTCGGCGGGCCGTGTGAGGATCTGCTGCAGCATGGCGTCGGCGATGACGTCCTTGATGACGATGTCTTTCTTGTTGCCGCCCTTGCCCGCCTT
>DAIOEG010000269.1:0-3982 GCA_036746415.1 Phycisphaera sp.
CATTCGAGATCAACTAAGAGCACTGGGGACACCGATTGGTCCATACGACATCCTGATCGCATCTTGCGCACTGGACGACGATGCCGTCCTTGTCACCAACAACAAAAACGAGTTTCGGCGGGTTGCGGGCCTGAAACTCGAAGACTGGACACAATGAAAAAGCCCACGTTGGGTTGACATGGACTGATAGACAGTGAACTGGATTGGGCTCATGTATTTGCAAGGATCTTCAGATCACGTCCATCATCGGACGCGTGCGTGCCAACGGGAACGGCCGGCCCTGTGCCTGGAAGTGTTCAATGACGTCCTGAACAACCTCATTGAGTTCAAGATAAACACGCACGGGGTCGCTGCCATGGATTCCCGTGACAAGGTCAGGGCACTTCCCGATGTACGTCTGGTCGGCCTCGCTCCACTGGACCCAGCGATGCTATGCGTCGATCTTTTTCATTCGGACACCCCGCATGGGAACGCACCGTGATACACAAAACTTAAGCTGAACGTGTCATGCACGACCGGCGAGCAAGCTCGCCAGCTACGCAAGAAAACAATCTGAGATCTCGGAACACGTTTGGCAAAGTTGCGTTTGCCCTGTCTGCTCCGCGTCCTCTGCGCCTCTGCGGTTCAATCATGTGTTCTCACACCAGCTTCGGCTTGCCGTCGTTCATCTCGATGGGCTTGAGCCAGGGCATCATCTGGCGGAGTTCCTTGCCGACCTGCTCGACCTTGTGGCCAGCGTTCTCGGCGCGTTGCTGCTTGAACCACTTGAAGCCGTTGGCGTAGTCGTCACGGAAGGCCTTGGCGAACCCGCCGTTTTGGATGTGCTTCAGCGCGTCGGCCATGCGTTGCTTGGTGGCGTCGTCACAGATCTTGGGGCCGGTGTAGTAGTCACCGAACTCGGCCGTGTTGCTGATGCTGTAGCGCATGTAGTCCAGCCCGCCGCGCTTGATGAGGTTGATGATGAGCTCAAGCTCGTGGCAGACCTCGAAGTACGCCAGCTCCGGCGGGTAGCCCGCTTCAGTCAGCACCTCGAAGCCCTTCTTGATCGACTCGCTCAGGCCTCCGCAGAGCACGACCTGCTCGCCGAAGAGGTCGGTGACGCACTCCTGCTCAAACGTCGTGACCAGCGTGCCGCCCTTGCCGCCGCCGACGCCGATGGCGTACGCAAGGGCGAGGTCCTTGGCGTTGCCGGTGAAGTCCTGATGGATGGCCATGAGACACGGCACGCCGCCGCCGCGCTCGTACTCCCACCGCACCGTGTGGCCCGGACCCTTGGGCGCGACCATGATCACGTTCACATCTTCCGGGGGGGTGATGGTCTTGAAGTGGATGTTGAAGCCGTGCGTGAAGAGCAGCGTCTTGCCTTTGCTCAAGCTGGGCGCGATGTCCTTGGCGTACACATCGGGCTGCACCTCATCGGGCAGCGCGACGACGATGATGTCGGCCTTCTTCACCGCATCCGCCACGGGCATCGGGTCAAAGCCGTGCGAGAGGGCGAGCTGGCCGTTGTTGGAGTCCTTGCGGTTGGCGACGATGACGCTCAGCTTCGAGTCGCGGAGGTTCTGGGCGTGTGCGTGGCCCTGGCTGCCGTAGCCCAGGACCGCGATGGTCTTGCCCTGAAGGGGAGCGAGGGAGCCGTCTTTGTCGTAGAGGGTCTGGATGGCCATGGTGTGCTTTGCGGGAAAGGGGTTTTGTGTGGGGTCCGTTGAGCCGGGCAAGGTAAGGGTTGGGGGGTTGGCGGTCAAAACTCCGGCGCTTTGGCGGAGTCTTGGTGGAGCCCATGACATACAGTTCATGCGGTTTGACTGGCAGCATGGGACGTTCTCGATGGAAGACCTGATCTGTCTGGCGGTGGCGTTTTTGATTGTCGTGGTGTTGACGGCCGGGGTGGTGGCGGCGGTGCTGCTGTACCGGCACAAGGAGCTGTCGGACCGGCTGGACATCCTGGAGCGTCGGGTCGGCCGGCTTGGCGCAGAGCCGACGGCATGGGCCGGGATTGCGGCGGTCGCACAGGCGGCGGCGCTCAAGGCGGAGATGCAGGCCGCCGGGCCGGCCGTTGCGTTGCAAGCGCTGGAGACGCCCGAGGCACCGCACAAGCAGGACGCGGGCTTGCCGGGTGAAGAGCAGGCAGGTGAAGCATCGCCTTCAAACGAAGTGGAATGGAGCACTCCTTCAACGATGCAAGCAAGCGCGGCGTCGTTGGCGACCGCCTCAAGCCGTGCGCATGTAGCGGCCGAGAGGACGACACCCATCAAACCTCCCGAACCGTCGGAGAGTGCGCGAGACGACTCGGGCGGGACGCTGGAAGAGCGGATCGGCACGCGGCTGTTTGTGTGGGTTGGCGGTGTGGCGCTCGCGGTGGGCGGGGGGTTCTTGGTGAAGTACTTGTACGAGCGTGCGTTCCTCCCGCCCGAGGCGCGGCTGGGGCTGGGCGTGTTGTTCGGGTTGCTCTTGATCGCGCTGGGCGCGTGGATCGGTCGGCGGAGCGCAGGTGATCGCACGGCGCATGTGGGGTGGTCGTCGGGGGCGTTGGTGGGCGCGGGCCTCTCGGTGTTGTTTGGGTGCGTGCTATCGGCGGTCCGTTTGTATGAGTTGATCGGAGTGCCGGTGGGGTTTGCGTGGATGGCGGCGGTGACGGCCGGTGCGGTGCTGCTGTCGCTGCGGCACGGGGCGCTGGTCGCGGTCATTGGCATGCTCGGGGGCTTCCTCGTGCCGGCGCTCCTGGGCGCCCCGACACCGAACGGCAGCGGCGGGCGCGTGTCTCTCGTGCTGCATCTGGTGCTGCTGCAGGCGGGGCTGCAAGCCGTGGCGAGGCGCCGGGGCCCCGGTTGGGCGTGGCTGGGCGCGTTGACTTCCGTGGGCGGCCTCGTGTGGGCGGGCTGGCTGGTCTTCGAGGGACGGCTGAGCAGCGCCGGGCTTGGGGCGTATGTCCTGTGGTCGGCCCTGCTGCCGGCGGCGATGACGCTGCTCACCCCATCAAGTGATGACCACGATCAGCCGGATGCACGCGATGGACACAACGCGCAGGGCCTGCAACTCCACACGCTGTGGCGGTGGTCGCCGGTGGTGACGGCCGTGATCGGCGGGCTCATCGTCGCGGCGCACGGCGGGGCGCGCAGCATGGGCGACCTCGAGCTGGGCATGCTCGCGCTGTATGGCCTCGCGGCCATCGCGCTGGCCTGCCGACGGGGGATGTACCTGCCGCTCGTCGTGGTGATGGCGCTCTTGAGCGCGTTGATCATGCACGCGCTGGCGGTGTCGAGTGCATCCACGGGCCTCTCACCGGCGGAAACGCCAAGCACCGATGCGCTCGTGATGAGCGGGCGCAGCGTCGTGTGGTGCGTCGTGTTCGGCGTGCTGTATCTGGTGGGCTCGGCCGTGGGCGTGGCGCTTGGGCGGGTGCGCCATCCAACGCTTCCTAGCGCTGCCGCGCGTGTGAGCACCTGGGCGACGATCAGCGCGCTGTCGGGATTCGTGTTCACGCTCATCCTCGGGCTAAGCCACACCGACGCTGTCATGAGCGATGCGTCACGCGCCCTCACGCTGCTCCTGGCCGGAACGCTCATGGCGGCGCTGGCCGGCGCGTGCATCGTGCTGACACGGCAAGCGCAACCAATGCAACCGCACGATGCGGCCCTATCGAAGGACACGCCCGACATCGATCGGTGGGGCCGACTCGCAAATGCGTATGCACTCGTCGTGGCGGCGCTGTGGACGGTGTGGGTGCCGAGGTGGATCGACGAGACGTGGGTGTCGGCTGGGTGGGTCGCGCTGGGCGTCGCGGCGTCGATCCTTGTCTGGCGGGTGCGCACGCTCGAAACATCCCTTCTCATTGCGGCGGTGTGGCTCGCCTTCTTTTCGTTCTTCAAGGTCTTCAACACCGGCAGCGTGTGGACCGACGTACCGGGTGACGCATGGCTCGACCATGTGCTTAACGATCAGGTCTATACGTTCACGCTCACCGCGATCTCCCTGCTCATCA
>DAIOEG010000270.1:0-2535 GCA_036746415.1 Phycisphaera sp.
GCACCGACGCCATGAGGAGCGAGGCGGCGATACCCTTGCCGGCAACGTCGCCGATGGCGAAGCCGAAGTTGCCCTCGCCCAGGCGGATGAAGTCGTAGAAGTCGCCCGACAACTGGTAGCTGGGGACGTAGCGCGCGGCGATATCGATGCCGGCGAGGTCGGGCGTCTTGGCAGGCAGCATCCGGCGTTGCACATCGGCAGCGAGGGTGAGCTGGCGCATCATCGACTGGCTCTTCTGACGCTCGCCCTCGAGGCGGTGCTTGCTGATGGCGGACGCGACGAGCTGGGCGATGGCCCGGGCGAGCTGGACCTGTTGCTTGGTGAACCGGCGGGTCGAGACGGTGTAGAGGATGAGCACACCCAGCGGCTGGCCTTGGTCCACGAGGCCGACGGCGAGCATGGAAGCGAGGCCTTCTTGGCGGGCGAGTTCAGGGAAGTAGGTGCGCGGGTCGGTGGGCAGGTCTTCGATGTAGACGGCCTCGCCTGCGAAGGCCTTTTGAAGGAACTCGGAACGGTTGACAATGAGCCGGCCGTGGTTGATGTAGGACTCGGACAGGCCGTGGTTGGCGCGGCGGCGGAGCTCGGGGCCGTCCGGGCCGTCTTCGACAAGACGGATGACGGCGGCGTCGACGCGCATCACTTCTGCTGCGCTGCGCACAGCGGTATCCAGCACTTGATCAAGCGCGCGGGTGCTGCTGAGCGCGGTGGAGACGCGGTAGAGGGCGGAGAGCTCATCGACGCGCTGCTTGGCCTCGTACTGCTCGTAGCAGAGCCGGGCGATGGCGTTGGCGATGAGGTAGAGGAAGCGCACTGCCGCGGCGCGGTTGGCGGCGAAGGCGACGCGGGCGCTGTCGCTGAGGCGGGTGAGCTCGTGGGCGTCGAGGTCCAGCAGCTCGGCGAGCGCGGCGAGGCGGGTCGGGTCGAGGCCCTCCAAGGTCTCGGCGTTGGCGTCGTCCTTCACGACGATGAGGCCGAGCGTCTGGCCAGCGATGGAGATGGGGGCCATGAATCGGCCGGGCTGCTCGGGGTCTTCGACGTCGTCGAGCAAATGGCCGAGGACCTGGTCGGCCGCGAGGCGGCGCGAGGCGTCGGTCTGGACGGTGACGGGCTTTTCGGATGCGTCGACGATGACGGTGGTGAGCCGGGTGACGGAGGCGAAGGCGTCCTGGATCTCCTGCAGCGTGTCGAGCGCGACGAAGTCGGTGAGCTGGAGCCGCGCATGGTCCGCCGCCCCCGGGAGTGCTGCCGAAACCATTGCAGCGGCGTTGCCCGACTCGGCGCGTGCGCTGGCATCCACCGGCAGGCCGTCCACCAGGTTGTCTTGCAGGTCGCTCATGCGAACGTCACAGGGTACTCGAACCCGCCTCGCAGCGACGATGCCCGGCTCATCCGCGTCCATCCGCGGTTTCAAATCTGATCGGAGGCACCCTGTAAACTGCAGTGATGACCGGCTTCCTCCACGTCGTGCACTTCTGGCTCAACAGCGACCTGTCAGCCACGGAGCGTGACGCGTTTTTCGTGGCGCTCGCAGGGCTGGCCAAGAGCAACAACGTGCGGTCCTGCCGGGTCGGTCGGCCAGCGGGCACGGCCCGGGCTGTGGTCGACAACTCGTACGATGCGCAGCTCGTGTGCGTCTTCAATGACCGCGCGGCACACGATGCGTACCAGTCGCCTGGCGACGCGGTGCATCAGGCGTTCGTCGATGGCTTCAAGCACTGCTGGACCCGCGTGCTGATCTACGACTCGGTCGAGGCGTGATGCAGAGCGGAGGTGTGAATCGCCAAGACGCCAAGCTGGCCAAGCTCCGCCAAGGGATGGGCCTGTCACATGTGCTTTTGAGAACGTGATCTAGCGGAGTTCGTCGCGTGATCAACTTGAGACAGCGTCTTCACTTGGCGGGCCTTGGCCCCCTTGGCGGCTTGGCGATTCATTTCTAGTGATCTCAGAACAGTTTGCTCGCGTTGCCGAAGGTGTCCTCGAAGATGAACTCGCTGAAGGGCTTGCGGTCGCGGGGGGCGACTTCGGCGTCGCGCATCCAGCCAGTGGGGAGCGACTCGGGGGCGTCGGCGTAACCGATGACAAACGCGGAGAACGGGCGGAAGCCGTCGGGGATGCCGTAGCCGAGCTTCACGCGGTCCAGCTCGACGCCGGCCATCTGGTGGACCATCAGCCCAAGCGCGGCGGCCTGGATGCTCAGGTTGCCCATCGCGAGGCCCAGGTCGTGCTCGGCACATCGGTTGGGCTTGCCGTTGCGGATGAAGGTGTCGCTGACCACCGTGAGCACGAGGACCGGCGCGGTCTTAGCCCACGCCTGATTCGCTTCGACGAGGCAGCCAAGCGCTTTGTCGTATGCGGCGCGGTTGTCGCTGGTGGCGATGAGGAACCGCCAGGGCTGCTCGTTGTAGCTGCTGGCGGACCAGCGCGCGGCCTCGAACACCGCGTGCAGCTTCGCGGGTTCGACCGGCGTGCTCTTGAACGCGCGCGGGCTCCATCGCTGGATCATGGGCTCGAGGATCGGATGCTCGTTGTCAGCGG
>DAIOEG010000270.1:2545-3979 GCA_036746415.1 Phycisphaera sp.
GCACGCCCAGCTGGGTGCTGCCGCGCCCGGATGTGGCGATTCCCGGTTGGATGCGCAAGACGTTTGCTCGCTTGCCCGCGCTGCGACTGAGCCTGCGCGGTTCCATCTTCGTGCTGCTGGAAGCCTTGTCAGCGGGCTTGTTCATGGTGTCAAATCGTAGCCGGGTCGATGGGCTTGAACCAACTGCCAACGCTGCACCCAGTACCACGCGCGCAAGCGAGCCAGCTGAGCATCGACGGGATCACCAGACCACGCATCTACACGCGGCGCATCGGGCCGCAAGATGCGCAGCACCCACAAGAAACGCCTCGCGAGCAGGACGTTTGCAAGCTCGGCATCGTCAAGCCCCTCGGGGCCCAGCAGCGAGCGCAGCGCACGGTCGTCGCCGTGATGCAACATGAGCAACAGCGTCGTGGTCGCGGGGAACCCTTCACGCTCCAGGAGCGCGGGCACCATGGCGGACATCGCGTCGTCACACCCGGCCGACCAGAGCACAAGACGCATGATGAGCCGGACGGCTTCGGTGTCCTCACGCGGCGCGCGCTCTGCGAGCAACTCCAATCGACGCCCCGAGAGGCCCGCGAGCACCGCACCACACATCTTCATCTCGTCATTGAGATCATTGAGCAGCGTTGTCACCAGCGCATCGAGGGTTGAAGCATCGAAGCGCTGCGATGCGAAGAGGCACGCGAGGTCGCGTACGGCCGGGTCTTCGTGGACCCACGCATCGTCCAGCCAACCGGGCATCGGCTGCGCAGCCGACCGCACCGCGAGCACCCGCTGCAACGCCGGCCAACCGGCGACAGCATCACCCGCGATCTGCATCGAGCCCGGCGAAGCGGTCTCCAATGCGCGCAGCAGCGTCAGCATCACGTCCGCTTCTGCGACGGATGGCGGCGCATCGCTTGGATCACTGAAACGCTTGTTTTCAAGCAGTTCCATCACCGCATCGATCGTGCGCTGCTGCGCGGTGGTCATCGGTGCAACGCCCGGCAAGCTGCGCAGCTCGGCGATATGTGACAATGATTTGGATTGCTGCGCAAAGCGAGGTGCAGCGGCGAACCACGCAATAGACCGCACGGATGGATCGGCATCACGCAGCAGCGCCACGAGCGGCGCGGGCATCGGCTCGTCTTCGAAGCGCTCGGCCAGCAGCATCGCGGACGATTGCCGAACGGTGGGCTCACCGCTCACAGCACGCAGCGCGATCCAGCGCAGCCAGGATGCGTCGCCGACGCGCTCGCGCCGCCAGCGCTGATGCGCATCGATCGTGATGAACAGCCCGGCAAACTGCGCATCATCCGCGCTTGCCAATCGGGCGACTGCAACGTCCACCATCGGCTCGTACCCGACTTGCCGTTTGTTCACGAGCTCCTGCATGGCGAGCAGGAAGTCATCGTGTGCGAAGCGCGTCGATGCTGTGGTGAGTGCTGC
>DAIOEG010000271.1:0-1876 GCA_036746415.1 Phycisphaera sp.
CGCCCCACACCACGTGCTCCAGCCGAACCTGCGTGGTCAACTGACCCTCCCACGACTTCTGGAAGTGCATGCGGATGAACGCCGCGAACAGCGACTGAAAAAACGCCGACATGAATGCCGTGTACGCCAAGATGCCCGGCGTCAGAAAATGCAGGTAATCCAGCGACCGCTCGTTCCACTGGATCGACCCGATCTGCGCACCCAGCCCCAGCCCGAACGTGAGCAGCATGATGAGCGGCTCGCACACCGGCGGCAGCGTCACCGTGTGCCAGTTGCGCAGGTGTACCCGCAGGTGACGCGACAGCACCGCCCTGCTCTGCCACGCAAACGCAGCGCCAAGCACGCTCATGACTGCGCCTCCTCCGACAACGCCAAAAACAAGTCGTCCAGCGTCGGCGGACGCACCTCGTACGCAAGACCCGGGAACGCCACCACAAACGCCGACAACGCCGAAGCGTTCAAAGGCACGTGCCACGTCGATAACACCAGCGCAGGACGGACCCCCACACGCCTGAAATAGTCAAGCGCGCCTGCCGTCTCCGCCCGCCCCGCGTCCAGCACCACCACGTGCTCGCCCACCACGTCTCCCAGCACCTCCGAAGGCGAGCCCTGCGCCCGCACCCGGCCCGCCTGCAACACCTGCAGCCGGTCCGACAGCCGAGCCGCCTCGTCCATGTAGTGCGTCGTCAGCACCACCGCCAACCCCTCCGCTCGCAGCGCGCTCACCAGCTCCCACACCGCCACCCGCGCCTGTGGGTCCAGCCCCGTCGTCGGCTCGTCCAGAAACACCACCTTGGGACCGTGCACCACCGACCGCGCAATCAAAAGCCGACGCTTGTAACCCCCCGACAACGTCTCGGGCTTGTGATCCGCAAACTCACGCAACCCGAAACGGTCCAGCAACGACTCGATCCGCTCCGTAATGTCCGCAGGCCGTGGCCGAAAATACCGGCCGGCCTGTACGAGGTTCCCACGCACCGTGAAATCATTGTCGTACGTGTCGTCCTGCGTACACACCCCAAGCAACCGGCGCGCCCGGTCCCCGTCGCTCGCCAAGTCAAACCCGCCGATCCGAACGCTCCCCGCATCCGCCCGCAGATACCCGTAGCACATCCGAAGCGTCGTCGTCTTCCCCGCGCCGTTAGGCCCAAGCAGCCCCAGCACCTCGCCCGCACGGCAGCAAAGATCGATGCCGTTCACCACACGCCGGCCCCCCAACGACTTCTCGAGCGCCACCGCTTCCAACATCACAAATCCCCTGACTCAACGCCTCACACCTCACAACAACAAGCCACAGACTACACACTCCCAAGAACCCCACGCTGCGCAGCTGCGTGGGGTCCCCAACCCCAAACAACGCATCCCCCTCTCTCCCCCCGCGCGACCGCTTGGCAACCCCATGCCCCGCCTGCTAAACTCCCGCCGTCCTCGGGCAACGGTATCCGCACCCCGCGACCCAACCACGTCCCCTTCGTCTAGTGGCCCAGGACGTCAGGTTCTCATCCTGAAAACACGGGTTCGACTCCCGTAGGGGGCAGTGCCAAGACCGCCGAGCAATCGGCGGTTTTTTTGTGACACCGTGCACTCCGCTGGCGTGTGCTTCTCACGAGGGGAGTTGTGAGAATGTTGATTAAAATGCTGCGATGCCAACCCGTTTAGAACCCGATCCGCTCCAGTCCGACGATGCGCTGCTGGCGTGTCTTGCGACGCGTGACACGGCGTGCGGCGGGTGTGGCTACAACCTGCGCGGCATCAGATCACTGGCGTGCCCCGAGTGCGGCGCGCAGGTCACGTGGGAGTCGCTGACGGCACGATCCACCGTGGGCAGCAAGTCATGGCTGGCGTGCATCGTCGCGCTGTCGGCTCTGCTGCCCGA
>DAIOEG010000271.1:1926-3969 GCA_036746415.1 Phycisphaera sp.
CAGTACGCCGTCTACCAGAGGCAGGTCTTCTACGACTCGGCCCCCGACGGCGAATGGCGGACGCCCGCAACAGTCAGCGAGTGGTGGGTCGCGCTACCCTCAACGCTGCTGTGGCTGGGGGCTCCGCTGGCGTTGGCGGTGATGCTGTGTTGCCAGCGGCAATGGGCGCTCTTGCCGGGATGGGCGCGGCGCACGCTAGCGGTGCTCATGGTGCTGGGCGTGACTTGGGCGTATCGGCGGTGGCAGTTCTGGTACCGCTGGTTGCCATGGGTGGCGGACGGTTGGTGGTACTACGGACGGCCTTGGTACATGCCGTGATGCTTGAAGCGGCACATGAAACAACCAGACGCTTCGCCCCGGGGCGGGCTCAGCGTTGGCGTGGAGGGGTCTGATGTCAGTTGGAGCGGCGGGGGGTGCGGGGGTTGCCGGGGGTGTTGCTGGGGCGTGTGCGTGGGCGGGCGGTGGGGGATGCGAGGTTGGCGGAAGGGGGATTGGGGTCGTCGGTGTGGGGCGGGTCTTGTGTGGGGTAGACGGCGTGGGTCATGGTGGAGCCGTCGCTGTGGCCGACCTTGCCGAAGATCATCCGGCCGGCGGAGGTCTGAAGCGTGCTGGTGACGGTGAGGTCCACGTCCTGCCCGATCGCGTCGCGCGCGTTTTCGATAACGACCATCGTGCCGTCGTCGAGGTAGCCCACGCCTTGGCCGGCCGACTCGCCGGGCTTGACGACCTTGACGGTCATGTGTTCACCGGGCAGCACGACGGGCCGCAGCGCCTTGGCCAGGTCGTTGAGGTTGATGACCTCGACGCCGCGCAGCGTGGCGATCTTGTTGAGGTTGTAGTCGTTGGTCATGACGCGGGCACGCATGACATCGGCCAGCGAGATGAGTTTCTGGTCCACGTTCGCGCCCTCGGCCTCGTGCTCTTCAATGCTGATCTCGATGAACGGGTTGCCCTGCAACTTCTGCAGCATGTCCAGCCCCCGCCGACCGCGTGCGCGCTTCAGGCGGTCGGGAGAGTCGGCAATCAGTTGCAGCTCATCGAGCACGAACTTGGGGACGATCAGGATGCCTTGCAGCGTGCGGGTCTCGATGATGTCAAGAATCCGGCCATCGACGATGACCGAGGTGTCCAGCAGCACCGGCCGGAACCCCCGGACCTGCTTTGCGAACTCGACATACGGGATGACGAACCGGAAGTCGTCCTTGGTCTGGATGACCAGCGAGATGCCGACATAGCAGGTCACCAGGCCGATGACGACCTTGACGCCCCGGAGCAGGTCGAGGAACGCCTCGCGCTGGCGCAGCTCCTCGGGCGCGGCGTAAATGCCCACGAGGTCCACAACAAACGACAACGCATACGCCGCCAGCAACCCCGCCACCAAACCCAGGAAGATGCCCGACACCGCGGAGAGCTTTTTGTGATGTGTATATGCATCGACAGCCACCACGCCCGCTGCCAGCGCGATGGCCCCGATGATCAACGCAGACATCTGGGCAAAGCCGTAGCCAAGCCCCTCCTGAAACTCGGTGTTGAGATACAGGGTGACGACCGCCGCCACCAGCAGCAGAAAGACGCCGCGCAGGATTGAAAGAACCATGATGGGGCGTTCCGAGGGGGATGGATGCGATGGATCGATGCCCCAGCATAGGGTGCGGGGGTCGGATCGCGTCGCGCATCGGCACCGGGGGGAGAGATTTGAAGCCCGGTCGCGCGACTGGGGCGCGGTCGGCGTTGCACCAGTTGCAACCGCCCGATGGTGCTGCTTATACTGTGCGGCTCGATAGAGAGGGCGACACGGTCAGGCCGTGGCTCTTACCCGAACCGATTCCGTCACCCCGATCCAAGACCCCGCATGCCCACGATCAATCAACTCGTCCGCAACCCCCGCCGAACCCCCGAGGCCAAGTCCAAAACCAAGGACCTCGACCGCAGCCCCCAGCGCCGTGGCGTCTGTCTCCAAGTCAAGACCGTGACCCCCAAGAAGCCCAACTCGGCTCTTCGTAAGGTCGCACGCGTGCGTCTGTCCAACGGCGGCGAGGTGAC
>DAIOEG010000272.1:0-3949 GCA_036746415.1 Phycisphaera sp.
CCGCGCTGGAATGCACCGGGGTAGAAGTTGGCTTGCAGTGACGCGGGATACACGCACAGTTGCAGGTAGTTGGCGAGCGCCTCCTGGATCCAGTTGTGCTCGGTCTTGCCGGTGAGGATGCGCAGGTCGCGTGAGACGGCGTGGACGAACTCGTGGAGGAACACCGGCCGGTCCGTGCCGAGCTTGGGGTCGTGGCACGCGGTGGCGATGTCCTGCACGCAGTACCCGCCCGTGTTGCTGACGGCGATATTGACATTCCAGTGATCCCCGAGCCGCTCAAAAAACGCGTTGCGCGAGTCCATGTCGCGGAAGACGATGAGCGGCATCGGCGTGCCGGCGTTGGTGGGGCGGTGGGCCGAGGGCGCGAGGTCTTTCAGCCAGACCCGCACCGCCGACATCCGCGTCAGCCAATACTCGGCATCCTCCTGCGTGAACGCATCCGTCACGTCGGTCATGAACACCAGATCGCCTTCACGCTTCACAAGCGAGGGCGACTCGCCAAACGCGATGCTCTGCAGCACCGGCAGCGTGTCATGAGCATCGCCCGACAGCTCGGGCAGCACCGTGAGGTCGTCGATCTCCACCGTCGTCGCCGGCGACTCGAGCACCACCGCGAGCTTGCGGACCTCGGACCAGTCGCCCTTGAAACGGCTGTCCCAACGCCAGCGGTCCCAGCTCATCGGCAGCGTCTGCCACGTGGTCCACGCGGGGTGCCTCAGGTCTTCACGGCGTTGGAAGATCGGCCGATCCTCGCCGTCTAGCGCGAAGATGCGCAGCGTGATCTCGCCCTCGTTCTTGCCCTTAGGGTCACGCGCGGCTTCATCCGTGCGCACCGAGAGCGACAGCCCCGAGGCGTCCGACAGCAACACACCCTCCGGCAGCGACACCCGCCACACCGCGCCGCGCTCGGCACTCTCCGAAGTCATCTTCCCAAACGCATCTTCACTCTCGCGCGTTGTCCGCGCAAGCGTGCCCTGCGTCACCTCACCCGCACACGACTCGGCCTCAAAGTCCGCCAGCACCACCGGCTTTGGCGCAGCCACGGGCACCTCGACCGCTGGCTCGATCCCCCCGGGGCGGGCATCTTTCTTCTCCGTGTTGCACCCGGCCAGCACGAGACACAGGCACGACGCCGACACAAGCAAACCAACGGGCAACGATCGAGGGCGTGATTGCATACCTTGCTAATATAGCAAGTAAACGATGAGGTCCAACAGGTTTGTTGATGGCCCGCGCCGGCCCGTAGAGATCACAGGACGCAAAACCCATCGCGGGGACACGTCTCAGAAGTAGCCGGAGGCCGGCGGCCTCCGGACCGGCGTGGCTTCCACGCCGGCTTCGCGCGACGAGGTGTTGCGCATCAAGTGATTCGATGCGTATCACTCAAACCCTCGTGGACGAAGCGCCCACGATCCGGACGGCACCGCCGTCCGGCTACCCATGAAATAATCAGCGCGATGCTGCCGCTGGGGGCTACTGAGCACTGTGCTCAGATCGGCGGCTGGGCCAGCCCCGCGTCGATCTCCGCAGCGGTCGCGTGCAGCAGGTCCACGATCGACTTGGTCTGCGATGCAGGCACGTCCGGCCCGCCCACGCCGATGGCCATGAACGGCCGGGACGGGATCAGCACCGCCATCGTCACCCGCGCGCCCTGCGTCGAACGAACGACCCGCGCATACCCCTTCTCACGCGCCGTGCGCACGTCCGCGATCAACCCCTCCACGCCAGCCGACTCGTACCCCGGCACCTCGGCCCCCGCAAACACCTTGCGAACCTCCGCGTCTTCCATCCGGCCCAGCAGCACAAGCCCCAGCGACGACCGTGATGCGGGGTACAGCTTCACGTTCCCAAGCGCCCGCTCCACCGGCGTGTGCTCGTCCACGTGATAGAGATAGCTCACCTCCCGCTGCCAGAGCAGCCCCATCGCCACCTCCAGCTTGGTCTTCTCACGCAGGCCCGCCAGTGCCGCAGACGCCGCACGCGGCAGGTCGCCATCGAACATCGCGCGCCCCGCCAGCACGTGCGTCGCAGGCCCCGCAACGAACCGCCGCGTCGATGTGCGGTACAGCATCCCAAGCGCCGCGAGCGTCCGCAGCAGCCGGTGCGCCTTGGTCACTTCCATGCCGAGCTGCCGGCCCACGTCGCTCGCGCCGACCTCCCGCCCGGTCAGCACCACCGTCTGGAACACGCCGATCGCGTCGACCAGCGACTTGTTCATTTGTCGCGGGCCCGAGTTCACGTCCACCACGATGGGCGTGTCCCGCTTGCTCGCCGTCGCCGCGGCCCGGATGTATCGACTCGAGTGTGAACTGGACGTGACTGCCATGAGTGCGACCTTTGTGAAAGAACCCCGTCGATAGGCGCTAACGGCCCGGCGTTGAATCCACACGGGACCGCACGCCGCGCAGCCGGAACTGCTCCCGCATGCCGGCGATATCGTACAGCCGACGACGGTAGATCCGCTCCAGCGTCTCGTGGGCGAGCGGCAGCTTGGGGTCCAGCGACAGCGCTGTCTCCAGCGCCGCCACCGCCAGGTGGTACCGCTCCTGCTCCGCCCAGGTCAGCCCCAGCAGCAAATGGGCACGCGGCGTGTTGTGCTCCAGGCCGACCGCTTCCATGAGCGCATCACACGCCTCGGACAGGCGTTTTTGCGCTTGCAGCACCGCACCAAGCCCGAACCACGCGTCTGCACGCTCCTGCGTCAGCTTGAGCACCGACCGGAACGCCTGCTCGGCCTCGGGCAGCCGATTCAACGTCTGAAGCGCCCGGCCCCGCAGGATCAGCGCATCCGCCGGCTCGGGCCCTTCGCCCCGCGTCTCGTCAAGCATCCGCAGCACCGCCTCGCCCTGCACGTCCCGTAACAGCAAGCTCGCCGACGCCAGCCGAAACGCCGTCCTACCCTCCGGCCAGCGGGCCTCCAGCTCCGACAGCGCCGCCAGCGCCGCGTCGATCTCTTCGGCACTTGCGAGCGCGTGAACTAGCAACTGCCGCGGCGCGGGGTGGTCGGGCGTCTGCGCGATCAAGCCACGCAACACCTCCGCCGCCTTCGCCGGCTGACGCGATTGAAGCAGCGCCTCGGCCAGCACGCCCTGGTTGTGACGCCAGGTGTTCTGGATCGACTTCTCCTCGTCCGCGTCCAGCTCGACGTACCCAAGGTCTGCCAGTTGCCGTACCGCCTCGCGCGCAGCCCAGGGGTCCGTGTCCGCATCTTGTGGAGCGAGCCCCGCGTCGCCCTCCTCGAGTTCCCATGATGCGATCCGCTCCACCGGGGCCGGCGAGTCGTACGCCGACGCGAGCACCTTGCCCGCCATGTCCTCACCCACCGGCAGGCCTAGCCGCCAAAGCGCCGTGGGCGCGATGTCCAGGAGCGACACGCCCCAGATCCGCTGGCCCTGACGCACGCCCGGGCCCGCCATCACGAACATGCCGTACGGCCGGTGGCACGACACCGGGTCCACTTTGCCCTGCGGCCCGGGCACGGGTCGCCGTGCATCGTTGTAAAACCCGTGGTCGCTCAGCAGCATCACCGTCGTGTCTTCGCCCACGAGCGTCAGCATCGCCTCCAGCATCATGTCGTGGAACCGATAGATGCCCCGCATCACCGGGCCGTACCACGACGCGTGCTCGGGTTTCACGTGCGCCATCGCCGGCGGGTGGAACTGCATGAACTCATGGCTCACCAAATCGATCGTGTGAAAGTACACGGCTGTAAAATTGGTCGGCCGGGTTCGCATCAGGTGCGTCGCCGCCGACTGCACGCTCGCACAGTTCGACAACAGCCGGGCAAACTCGTTCCACAGCTTGTCGTCCGCCGCGCGCGCCGCTTCCAGCTCCGGAATAAACGGCTTCAAGTCGCTCGCATACAAGTCGTTCATCCGCACACGCAGCTCCGCCAACTCCGATGCAAGCTCCGGCGGGTGTACCGTCCCCGGCTGCATCGGTGACTTCC
>DAIOEG010000273.1:0-3940 GCA_036746415.1 Phycisphaera sp.
CCTGATACGGGTCGTCCGGGTTCTCGATCGCGTCCACGTGGTGCTGACCGCCCTTCTTGCTCTCGAGACGCGCGCGCTTGATGCGCTCGGCGGCCGCCGCCATCTTGTCCTCGCCCCCGCCGTCGGCCTGCGCATCGTCGGTCATGTGACCCACGTCGGTCAGGTTCATCACCTGATGCACCTCGTAACCGACAAGCTCCAGGAAACGCCTTAAAACGTCGGAAAAAACAAACGTCTTGAAGTTCCCGATATGTGCGTAGTCGTACACCGTCGGGCCGCAGTTGTACATCGACACCCGGCCCGGCTCGAGCGACTCAAACACCTCAAGGCGATGCGACAGTGTGTTGTAAAACCGTAGCGTGGGTGGGGTCGTCATAGTGAGGCGATCATAACGATCCGCAAGCGCAGCAAGACGAGCTGGCGGGGGCAATGGGAAGTCGTAAGACGCAGCGCGGTGTTGAGTGTCATCACGGGCCGACAAGATCGGCGTGCTTGATCGCCACGCCAGCGCGGAAAACGGATGCACCGGCCCAGACAGCAATGAACGGCAGGGCCAAGATCGAGATCATGCCAACCATCGCCGAGAGGCCGAAGATGTCGTTGTCGTTAATCACATTGAAAAGATCGAGCATCAGCGGGATTGTCGCCAGCGCCTGCGCCGCGCAGAGGACCGTGACGACCACAGAGGTGACGATGAGGTGACGGCGTTTCCAGGGCGTATTCAGCGCAGCCAGCGTCCGGCCCAGCAAACCGGCGAGGGTGATCACGCCGACGGCTCTGGCGCACAACACCAGCAAAATGCCCACGGACATCGCCGCGAAAAAGGTGTCCTCATCCAAGAATGGCATGACCTCCAGCAGCGCGGCGACGACCATCGCAATCACAACAATGACCAGCGCGGCAAGGCACACGGCCGAAGCCCGCAGTGTGTTGATCATCGCAGGGCCGGCGAGCTTCGCGCCGGGGTGGCCTGTCGACAAACGCAGCAGCCCCGCGACCCACAAGGCGTGCTCGATCAGCACGAGCGTGATCATCAGGGACGAGATGATCACTTCGATGGACAAGTATCCCCCAAACGTGCCGTAGCCAACCCCGGACAGCGAGAATCCAAGGCCGATCACGGGCACGGCTGCGGTGGTCATGCCGCTGGCCCCGACGAGGATGCAGCCGGTCTTGTACGCGCTGATGGACGAGCGCGACCACTGCGTGCGGAAGCTGGCAAGCGTGTCACGGATCGGCCGGCCACACTCGGGGCAGTCGCCGTCACGGCGGAGCGAGCGGAGGTTGTAGCCACAGCCCACGCAGGCGAGGTCGAACGAGAGGGTGTCTTGCGTGGGCGGTGTGGGCATATGCGTATTGAACAACGGCTACGCCGGGAAGACCAGACGCTTCGCTCGCAGACTCGTTCAGCGTCGGCGTGTGATGCAGATGCAGACCACTCCCCAAACCCCACTGCCCACTCCCTCTTCATCACACCCAGATATTCAGGAACAGCGCATCTTCGATGTTCTTGCCGACGAGTTTGCCGACGGAGGTGGAGACGAACTTGACTTCGTATTCGGGGTGAGCGTCGAGCCAGTGGTTGACTTGTTCGTCGAGGTTTTCGATGGCGTCGGGGCGGAGCTTGCAGAAGAAGGTACGGACGTGCGTCGCGCCGGTGCCGGTGACGTTGGTCTTGCGGGACCACTTGGAGTCGTGGGGGACGCGCTTGCCACCGAAGACCTGGATCATCGGCTTGTCGGCCTGCTTTTTCACCGGCTCGCTCGACAGCTCCATCGGCTGCAATTCGTCTGGCTCTTCAAGCGTCTCCAGCTCGTCGTGAGGGATCTCAATCGCGTCGGCGAGCAGGTCTTCATCGCGGATCGGGTCGTGGGGCATGACAGACTCCCGTGCAAAGGTGTGATCAGTAGAACACTGGTGAGACATGGCGGACAATATGAGTGTAATCGATCCACGACTCTGCGCAAGTCGTTTCACATCGGGCTGACGTGGGCGATCCAGCGGGTGTCGTCGGTTTGGCGGGCGTCGAGGGTGAGGTGCAGGCCGGGGGCTTGGAGGGCGCAGCGGAGCCGGTCGCGGGTGGATTGGAGCAGGGTGGCCTGGCCGTGCGAGAGGTGCAGGACGGTGCCACGATCGTGGGCGAGCGGGCCGGAGTATCGGAGGTAGCGTCGGCGGTGCGGCGGGAGTTGGATGAGTTCGAAGCGTTCGAGTCTTGGCCAGAGCCGCCAGTGGTGTTGGACGCGAGCGGTCCAGAGTCGGGGGTGGAGTGTGGGCAGGGCGAGGTAGAAATCAAGGTGCGGGTGGTCGGGGTGGTCGTGCCGGGCGAGCGTGGCGGGGCAGCGTGGGAGGGGGAACCTGGTGGGCGGGGTGGTCGGGGTGGTATCGCGCATTTGTGGGATGGTCGCAGGGATCGTATCTTCGGAGGCGTGATGAAACCGCGAATCAGGGAAACTGCGATGACTATCCGCCGGTGTGTCGGGGTGTTGTGTGTGGGCGCTTCGGTGCTTACGGGCGGTGCGCTCCTTGGGTCGGCGACGGGCTGCAAGAAACAGCAGGTGGTCGAGGCGCTCGACAACTACGCGCTGTACCGCAACCGGGGCTTTGAGCAGTACAAGGCCGGCAACTTTGCCGGTGCTGCCGCGTCGTTCCGCGAGGCGAGCAATCGGCGTGGGCGTGATGTCACATCGCTTTACTGGTGGGCGACCAGCGAGATGAACCTGGGGCGATACAACGAGGCGCAGTTCCCGCTGGAGCAGGCGTACGCGATTGCGCCGGATCACCCCGAGTGGACGGCTCGTGTGCTCGATCGGCTGGCTGAGGTGTATTTCCAACAGGGCCGTCAGGAGAAGCTGCGTTCGTTCCTGACCGAGACGACCGAGCAGTTCGGTCGCAATACACGGGACTTCCAGCGTCAGGCGTTCTATCTGCTCAAGATCGGCGACCTCGACGGCGCGAAGCTGTCGCTGCGGAAGGCGGCGTACTTTGCGCCGGCGGGTGATGCGTCGCCGTACGTGGCGATGGCGGATTTTTACGAGGCCGTGAATGACCAGCCCAGCGCACGCCAGTCGTTGCAGTACGCCTACTACATCGACCCCGAGACCCCCAACGTCGCCGCCCGGCTCAAGGGCTACGGCATCGTGCTGGGCCCCTCGGCGGGTCTGCAACCACCCTCGCCAACCGTGAGCTGGTGAGGTTTAGGGATCGGGGATCAGGGATCAGGGAAGAGTTGGTTTTGGTGGGATGGATTGGTTTTTGATCCCTGATCTTCTAAATGCCTTGAACTTCGTCTCATCCCCTGATCCCCGCGCCCTGATCCCCGATCCCTCCCACCCCCTAAGAGACCATGAACATTGTCATCTGCGGAGCCGGCGAGGTGGGTCGGCACTCGGCCGAGGTGCTTTCGCCGGCGGGCCACAACATCACGCTCATCGACAAGAGCGCGTCGAAGCTCGCCGAGTGCGAGTCGCTGATCGACATCCGCACGCTGGAAGGTGACTGCACGCGGGCCGATGTGCTGCGTCAAGCAGGCGTGGATGAGGCGGAGATGTTCATCGCCGCGACCAACATCGATGAAGTGAATCTTCTGTCGGCTTCAGTCGCTGCGGCGGTGGGCTGCGACCACACGATCGCGCGTGTGCACCATCAGGCGTACTTTGAGAACCAGGGTCTGGACTATGCATCACACTTTGGCATCGATCACCTGGTGTGCCCCGAGTATTCAACGGCCCAGGCAATCGCGACAACGCTGCGCAGCCCCGGAGCGCAGGAAGTCGAGAACTTTGCACGCGGCACGATCGAGATGCACCGGTTGCCCGTGAACACCGGGAGCAAGGCGGTGGGCACGCCGCTGCGGGACTTGTCGCTGCCGCGTTGCACGCTGATTGTCGCGGTGGAGCGTGGCGAGCAGGCGTTTCGTCCCAACGCCGCGACGGAGCTCTCG
>DAIOEG010000274.1:0-3927 GCA_036746415.1 Phycisphaera sp.
CGGCATGGACCGCAAGGCAGCGCAGCGGGAGCAGGATTCGCGTCTGTTGGCGGCCGAGGCGCAGCTGGAACAGGCTTCGCAGCTGCGTATGAGCGAGCGGTTTGACCTGGCGGACGAGCGTTACCGCGCGGTGCTGGAGGCGTGGCCGGAGGGCAGCGATGTGGCGCTACGGGCCGAGCGCGGGTTGCTGCTCAATCAGGGCGACCGGGCGTACGCGGCGCAGGACTGGGCGGCGGCGGTGCCGCTGTACGAGCAGTACGACACGACGCCCAATGCCAATCGGCAACTGGTGGTGGAGAAGCTGCGCGAGTCGCAGCGTCAGCTGTCGTTTTTGAACGCGATCGCGAGCATCGAGGCGCTATCGCAGGCCGGGGCGTTTGGGAAAGCGCGGGAGGAGCTTTCGCTGTGGCGCGGCGCGTCGCTGACGGACCCGGAGCGGGAGCGTCTGCTTGCGGTGGAACAGACGATCAACGCGGCGGAGGTGTCGGCCCGCGAGCGTGTGATCCTCGATGAGGTGTCGGCGTTGGCGGCGTCGGGCGAGCGGGACGCGGCGATCAGCCGACTTGAGGCCCGGCAGCGCGTGTTATCGCCGGAGGGTTCGGCGTTGCTGGACCGCTTGCGTCGTGAGCAGGCGTTTGAGAACCGCCGGGCAGAGGCGACCCGTGCGGAGACCGCGAACGATCTGCCCGCGGCGATCGAGGCGTGGCGATCATCGCTGGAGTTGAACCCGTCGGCGACGGACGAGATCACACCGAGGATCGGCCGGCTGGAGGCGCTTCAGCTCTCGGCCGAGGCGGGCGCAGCGTTCGAGGCCGGCCGACTGATCGAGGCGGCGAGTAAAGCAGAGCTGGCGCTATCGAAAGACCCCGACAACCTGCCGGCGCAGGAGCTGCGTCGTCGGACGGCGTCGGTGGCCCGGCAGCAGACGTTCCTGGCGGCGGGTGATGATGCGCTCAGCCGGGGCGATTACGACGCGGCCATCGAGCAGTTCAACAAGGCCTTCGATATCGAACCGATCGATTCGGTGCTGCGCAAGCTGACGACGGCCCGGGGCCTGGCGCGTTGGCAGCAGGGCGTGGCGGCCGTCGCGGCGGACGACATCGCATCGGCTGCGGAACACTTCCGCGCAGCGCGGGCGTGGTTGCCGGGCGAGCCGAGGATCGCCGAGTCGATCACCGATCTGGAGAGCCGTGAGCAGTACGCGAAGCTGCTGCGTGAGGGCGACGCGGCGCGTGACGCCGGCAGTTACGGCCCGGCCAAACGCGCGTACCGCCAGGCGATGGAGCTGCGTGACACGCCGCAGGCGCGCCAACGCTTGAGTGAGGCGGAGTATCTCGATGCGGTCTCGCTTGCCCGCCGATACATCGACCAGCGCGAGTGGGCCGCCGCCAGGGCGAAGCTCGATGAGGCCAGCCGGATCGACCTGAGTGATGAGGTGCAGGAGTTGCTCCGCCGGGTCGGTGGTGCGTCCAACCCCAGCCCCTGATCGCTTCGGGGCGTTGCACATCGTGTGTCGTTGATACAGCGACGCGGGTGCATCCTCTACACTATCGCCATGACGCAGACCCCCACGGGATACGGCGGGCCGAGCCAGTCCACGCTGTCGCAGACAGGCAACACCCGGCTGCTCATCGCCGCGTTGGTGACGGCGCTGATCGCTGTGGTGCTGGTCAACTTGTACGTGCAGTCCACACGGCGTTCGCTGACGCAGGACACGTTCACGGTGTTTCGTCTGCTGGTCAGCAAGCAGGCCGGCGACGAGCTGGAGACGCGCGACGTGGAGGCGGTGCTCATGCCGAACAGTTTTCGCGACGCGTTCAACGCCGCCGTTGCCGCCAACGAGCGTGGTGAGCCGATGCGTGTGGGCGACACGCTGACGCGGGCCGTCGATGCGGGCGACTTTTTGCGCGAGCCGATGTTCGATGATGTGCGCACGAGCGATGAGTTCAACCTCGTGACGCGTGGCATGCGTGGCGTGGCGCTGCCTGTTGATGCGCGGTCGCTGCCCGCGCCGCTTCGTCCGGAGATGCTGATCGATCTGGAGGCCGCGTTCCCCATGCCCCAGGGCCCGCCGCGCATCCTCCCGGTCATGGAGCAGGTCCGCATCGTCTCGATCGACGACCGCACACGCTTGTCGCAGCGTACGCGCGGCGGCAGCAGCGGCGGCAGCCGGATCACCATCGAAGTCACCCCCGAGCAGGCCACGCAGCTGCTCACCGTCTCCTCGCAGATCGTCGGCGACTTCTACGTCCAGCTCCGACGCATCGACGACCGAAGCACCCCCAAGATCCCCGCCGGCGGAATCAACCCCGCCGTCCTCGAGGTCGTCGGCGTGGTCGCGGAATAACCACACACAACACCCCCCCGGCAAGCCCATGCTCTTCTGGCTCTACGACCACGGCAGCAACACACGCACCACCCTCAGCGCTGACGCCGATGTCATCACCATCGGCCGCGAAGACGGCTGCCACATCACCCTCAAAAGCCCCTTCGTCGCTCGCAAACACGCACGCATCGTCAAGCGTGGCAACCTGCTCTTGGTGGAAGCGATCGGTACCGCAGGCACACGCGTTGCCAACCGTGAAGTCATGCCCGGCTCGCCCGTGCGTCTCGACTTCGGCGACGAGCTGCAGATCGGGCCCTACACCCTCGCGCCAGTGGGCGTCGACGGACACGAAAGCCCGCTCGATGCCGATGAGGCCCTCCTCCGCGAACAGCTCCAGAAGCTCGAGCAACAGGTCCACGCCGAGCTGATCGAACGCCTCAACCTCCGCGTCACGGGCCACCTCCAAAAGCAGGACGACCGCTTCATCCAGCAGGCCTTCGCGCAGCTCGACGAGATCCTCCGCAAGCGCATCCCCGCGCTCGACCCGCGCCTCCTCATGCTCGCCGTCAAGACCCACCTGCACCGGCTCACCGTCGCCGAGGTCGTCCGCCAGTGTCAGGGCAAGGTGACCACCGACTACCGCGTGAACGACGAGCAGCTCACCGACCCGCAGAACGAGCGACGCCTCAACGAGATCGTCACGTTGATGGTGGACTCAATGCCGCTTTTGTTCGATGCCGTCGCGATTAGCGAAGACCTCGCCGTCGCTGAAGACGCATTCAACGACCTGTTCCCCGGCCACTACGCCGGCATGGGCAACGACCTGCGTCAATACGTCGTGCGACAAAACGTCGCCAAGGACATCCGCGACATCATGCTGGGGTTGGGCCCCATCACCGACCTGCTCGCCATGCCCAACGTCACCGAGATCATGGTCGTCGGCAAGGACCGCGTCTACATCGAGAAGAACGGCGTCATCCAGCCCACCAGCCGCGGCTTCTTCAGCGATGAAGTCCTCATGGCCGTCATCGAACGCATCCTCGGCCCCGTCGGCCGACGCATCGACACCGCCAACCCGCTCGTCGATGCGCGACTCGCCGACGGCTCGCGCGTCCACGTCATCATCCCGCCCCTCGCGCTCGCGGGCCCCGTGCTCACCATCCGAAAGTTCGGCTGGCAGCCCTTCACGATGGACGACCTGGTCGAGCGCCAAAGCGTCAGCGAGCCCGTCGCCCGCTTCCTCCAAGGATGCGTCCTGGGCAAAGCCAACATCCTCATCTCCGGGGGCACCGGCTCGGGCAAGACCACACTCCTCAACGTGCTCTCCGCCTACGCCCGGCCGAGCGAACGCATCATCACCGTCGAAGAGTCCGCCGAGCTCCAGCTCCCCCAGCCGCACGTCGTCCGACTCGAAGGCCGGCCCGCCAACATCGAGGGCCGAGGGGCCGTCGGCATCCGCGAGCTTGTCAAGAACGCCCTGCGCATGCGCCCCGACCGCATCATCATCGGCGAGGTCCGCGGCCCCGAAGCCCTCGACATGCTCCAAGCCATGAACACCGGCCACGACGGATCACTCTCCACCGTCCACGCCAACAACACCA
>DAIOEG010000275.1:0-3893 GCA_036746415.1 Phycisphaera sp.
CCGATTGACGTGAACACGCGCGCTGCGGCCGCATCATCCGCGCCGCGCCTTGTCGCGTTGTCCTACACTCGCTCCTATGCCCGCCCCCCGCTCGAACGGCTGGCTCGAATCCCTTCAACACGCGTTCCCTTTCGTGACGCTTGGGGAAACGCTTGCGCGCAGCCAGAGCGCCAGCGTCTCGGGCGTCCGTGGCTCGCTGCCCGCGTTGCTTGCCGGTGCCGTGGCGTTGCACACGCGGCGCTGCGTGCTTCTGGTCGTTGCGCACCTGGACGAGGCGGACGATGCGCTGGATGACCTGGAGTGTTTTGGCGATGAAAACGCTTTGAAATGCATGCGTTTTGGTGCGCTGGAGGTGCTTCCGGGGGAGTCGTCGGTCAGCATGGAGTTGCTGGCCGAGCGGCTCGGCGTTGTCCAGACCCTCGCCACGCACAAGCGGTGGCAGGGCGTCCTCGTCGCGCCCATCCAGGCGCTCATGCAATCCGTCCCCAGACCCGACGCCGTCGCAGAGATGACCCTCACGCTCGGTCCCGGCGTCACCATCGCGCCCGGCCGGCTGCTCGACTGGCTCGACCGCGCGGGCTACCGACGCGCCGACGCCGTCGATCAGCCAGGCGACTTCGCCGTGCGCGGCGGCATCATCGACCTGGTCCCCGTTGCCGGTGCGTGCCTCGACCACGCGCAGCGACTCACGCCGCTCACGCCCGTCCGCCTCGACTTCTTCGGCGACCAGATCGAAACCGTCCACGCCATCGACCCAAGCACCCTCGCCACGCGTGACAAGCTCCACAGCATCCGCCTTGTCGGAGCCACCACCGCGCAGCTGCAGTCCGATGAACGCATCATGAACCTCCTCGAGCTGTTGCCCGACGATGCACTCATCCTCATGCACGAGACGCTCGAACTGACCGAGCAGGCCCGCGGTTACTACGAACGCCTCACCAACCCGCGCGGCATCTACCCGCCCAACACGCTCTTCAAGAAGATCATCGCCCGGCCACACGCCGAGCTGAACGCTTATTCCGGGGGCACGCCGGGGCTCACGGCTATTCAGCTCCCTGTCGAGCCGTTGCCCGCGTTTGACACCGACGCAAAGCAAGCCGTCGCAGAGCTGGGTGAAGCCGCGTGCGCTCCGCACTCCGACGTTGTGGTGCTCTGTGGCAAGCCCGCCGAGTCGCAGCGCCTCGGCGAGCTGCTCGCCGAGTTCGCACCACGCGCACAAGACCGCGTGATGCGCCACGTCGCCACGCTGCACCGCGGATTTGTCTGGCGTGACACTCGCACCCTCACCCTTGTGCCGCACCACGAGCTGTTCCACCGCTACGACACCAAACGCCGCATCCGACGCATCACCGCAAGCCCCGCCAACTCTTCAGGTGGCGCGTTTATCGACCTGGACGTCGGCGACTACGTCGTCCACATCGACCACGGCATCGCACGCTTCACAGGCCTGCGCACCATGAAGCGAAACAACACCAGCGAGGAGTATCTCACCCTCGAGTTCGCCAACGACGCGAAGGTCCACGTCCCCGCAGCGCAGATCGACCTCATCCAAAAATACATCGGCGGCTTCGAAGGCAAGCCCCCGCTCTCGACACTGGGCGGCGCGAAGTGGAAGCGTCAAAAACAACAAGTCGCCGAGGCCGTGAAAGACCTCGCGAAAGAACTCCTGCAGGTGCAGGCCGCTCGCGTCACGCAGCCGGGCATCCGCTTCCCTGCCGACACCACCTGGCAGCACGAGTTCGAGGCCGAGTTTCCTTATGACGAGACGCAGGACCAGCTCGCTGCGATCGACGCCATCAAGCGCGACATGCGCGAAGAGCGCCCGATGGACCGCCTCATCTGCGGCGACGTGGGCTTCGGCAAAACCGAAGTCGCCATCCGCGCTGCGTTCAAGGCCATCGAGTTCGGCAAGCAGGTGGCCGTGCTCGTGCCCACAACAGTCCTCGCCGAACAACACGAGCGCACCTTCCGTGGCCGGATGGCCGACTACCCCTTTCGCATCGAGTCGCTCTCGCGCTTCAAGACCGATGGCGAGGCCCGCAAAACGCTCGATGAAGTCAAGGCCGGCCGCGTCGATGTCCTCATCGGCACGCACCGCATCCTCAGCAACGATGTCAAGTTCGCCGACCTGGGCCTGGTCATCATCGACGAAGAACAACGCTTCGGCGTCGAGCACAAGAACAAGCTGCTCTCCTTCCGCCTCACCGCCGATGTACTCACGCTCAGCGCCACGCCCATCCCGCGCACGCTGCACATGGCGATGGTCGGCCTGCGTGACATCAGCTCGCTCACCACCGCGCCGATCGACCGCAGAGCCATCGTGACCGAGGTCGCACCTTACGACGAGAAGCGCATCCAGCAAGCCCTCATCCGCGAGCTCAACCGCGACGGCCAGACCTTCTTCGTCCACAACCGCATCACCGGCTTGCACGCCATCGCGCATGACCTGCAACGCCTCGTCCCCGGCATCCGCGTCCTCGTCGGCCACGGCCAGATGCCCCCCCGCGAACTCGAGCAGGTCATGCTCGCCTTCATGCGACACGAGGCGGATGTCCTCGTCAGCACCACCATCATCGAGTCCGGCATCGACATCCCCACCGCCAACACCATGTTCATCAACCGGGCCGACCACTTCGGCCTCGCCGAGCTGCACCAGCTGCGCGGCCGCGTCGGCCGATACAAACACCGCGCCTACTGCTACCTCCTCCTCCCCCCCGACCAGACCATCACCGAGGTCGCCATCAAACGCCTCCAGGCCATCGAGCAATACGCCATGCTCGGCGCGGGCTTCAAGATCGCCATGCGCGACCTCGAGATCCGCGGCGCGGGCAACCTGCTCGGCTCCGAACAGTCCGGCCACATCGCCGCCATCGGCTACGAGCTCTACTGCCTCCTGCTCGAACAGGAAACCAAACGCCTCCGACGCGAACCCATCCTCGACGTCAGCAAGACCCACCTCGAGCTCCCCGTCACCGGCTCACTCCCCAAGGCCTACATCCCATCCAACAAGCATCGCATGGACGCCTACCGACGACTCGTCAAAGTCAACTCACTTGATGAGCTTGATGCTGTCGTCGCCGACCTCACCGACGCCTTCGGCCAACCCCCGCCGGCTGCGCAGACCTTCATCGACCTCACCCAGCTCCGCGTCGCCTGCTCCACCCTCCGCATCGACATCTTGAAACTCGAAGGCCCCGACCTCATCTTCACCACCCAGTCAATCGGCCCGCTGGAACAAGCCCTGAAGGGCGCCCCCGGCCGAGTCACCGTCCTCGAAGACGGCAAGGTCTACTACCGCCCGCCCGCCAACTACCTCACCGAGTCAAGCACCCTGCTGGCCGTGCTGCGCAAGCTGCTGGTGCGGCCTATCAAGTCGGCCCTACACTGACCGGCTATGGAATCAGGTCGTCGCGAGAACCTTAGTGTCGGGGCAGAGAAGGCCATCTTGGTGGGGTGTATTCTGCCGGACTTCAATGGGAACATCCATGACCCGCTCGATGAGTTGCGGGCGCTGGCGGGGTCGGCCGGTGCTGTTGTGGTGGATGAGCTGTTGCAACGCAAGCACACGCCCGAGCCCAAGACGTTTATTGGCAAGGGCAAGGTCGTGGAGCTGGCCGAGATGGTGAAGCTGCACGGGGCCAAGGTCGTGCTGTTTGAGAACGACCTGTCGCCCCGGCAGATCTCCAACATCCAGGAGGAGATCGACTGCAAGGTGCTCGACCGCTCCGAGTTGATCCTCGACATCTTCGCCGCGCGGGCCCAGACGCTTGAGGCCAAGCTGCAAGTCGAGCTTGCGCAGCTGCAATACACCTTCCCGCGTCTGCGTGCCATGTGGACGCACCTCGAACGCATCACCGGCGGCGCGCCCACCGGCATCGGCACGCGCGGCCCCG
>DAIOEG010000276.1:0-1891 GCA_036746415.1 Phycisphaera sp.
CGTCCTCCAACGCGATGGCTATGTCAACGCCTTCCAGGACCCCGCGTTCAAAGCACTCGTTGAAAGCTCCAAAGGCGTCGCCGTCAATTACATCGACTGGTCCTCCACCACCCAAGTCCGTGGCACCTGGTGGACCATCCTGCGAACCGCAGAAGACTGCGACAACCTCGCACGCCGGATCGCCAGCATCCAACGCACCTTCCGACACAACACCATTATGGCCAACGCCATCAGTCTCGCCATCGACTCAGTCCAGTGGAACGGCATCGACTCAGCCCGCCAAGTGATCGACGTCTCGGGCGACGGGATCTGTGAGAACTATTCCAAAACCGTCTTGGGAATCAAAGACGAAAACGACGACGGCACGCGCAACTATGGCATCGCGTGGAACGATGCGATCAAAAAACGCCCCGAAACCACAGTCATCAACGCGATCTCCATCGGCGACACCCCCGGCCTCAAAGAGTGGTTCGCCGACGCCATCCCACAGGGCCCAAGCTCCTTCGCCATGCACGCAAACAGCTTCGAAGACTTCGGTGATGCCATCAAGAAGAAGATGCTGCGTGAACTCGAACAATCCATCACCCACATCGAGTCCAGCTACGACTAATACACCTCGAAGCAACCTATCTCGTGTCGCCTTCGGTTTTACTTACCTGCAACACGGGACCGTGAAGTGAGTCGCTGCGTTAAGGGGTTAGTTCGCCCGTGATCTGTTCGTCGAAGAGTTTGAGCAGGCGGTCCTGCGTGTCTTTGACTTGTGCGTTGCTCACGTTGCTTGGGAAGTTGTTGAAGAGCATGGAGAAGGCGTAGACGCGTTCGCGTCGGCGGTTGCCGGCGGGCGGGTAGACGAGGTAGCCCGAGAGGGTGGAGACGCCGCGGATGTAGCCGGACTTGGCGTGGACCTCGGCGGTGAGGCCGTCGAGGCGTTTGGTCAGCGTGCCGTTGCGGCCGGCCTGCGAGAGGGACGGGCGGTACACAGCGTCCAGGGCCGGGTCGCGTCGCATGTAACGCAGCACCTCGACGAGCAGGCGGGCGGTCACTTCGTTGTCGCGTGAGAGACCCGAACCGTCGGACGCGATGGACAGCGCGGTGTTGAGCCGGCTGCCGAGCCGCTGCTGCAGAAAGATGCGGATCGCCGCAGAACCCGAATCGAACGAGCCGGGCGCGCCGCTGAGCTGGTGCCCCAACCGCTTGAACAGACACTCGGCGAAGAGGTTCTCGCTGTCCTGGTTGGTACGGTCCACCACGCTGGCCAGCGTGGTGCGGACCTCGTGCAACACGCGGTGAGCCGGCTGGGGCGCCTGGTCGTCCAGTCGCGTCACCTCGGCAACCTTGATGCCCGCTTTTTCCAACCGGTGCGCGAGCAGCTGGCCAACCACCATGGGCGGGTCGTAGAGCGGCGTGTCGAACGGCTCGGTCCGGCGGTTGCGCACCTTGCCACGGAACGTGAAGACGTTGGCGGCAGGGTCGCGGGTGATCCAGAACGCGTCGTCACTGCCGGTGACCGCACGGTTAATCGTCTGCAACTGAGGCCAGAACGGGTACACCTGCACCGTGGGTGCAAAGCCGGCCCCCTCGGCTGGCACGGGCAACACACGCAGGCAGTTGTTGTTGAAGTTCAGCCCTGACACCTGCGCGCAGTAGTCGCGATTCAGTTGGTCCGTCGGCCAGTTGGGATGCAAGAACTGACGATCGAAGATGCGGTCGTCGATCACCAGCCGAGCGAACCGGCGGTGCCCGGTGTCCACCGTGTGCTGAACCCAAAGGTCCAGCACATCGTCAGGCGTCAAGCCCTGCGCCGCCAGTAGCGTGGGGTCCGCCAGCGCCGGGTCACCATCACCGATGATGAGCAACTCCGGGTCGGCAACCCGCACGCTCGCCCGCATCG
>DAIOEG010000276.1:1901-3436 GCA_036746415.1 Phycisphaera sp.
CCCCCGCCGTGTCCAACGATGCCGGCGTCTGGCCCGACCCGCCCGCACCCGCGGCACCCACAACCGTTCCCGCACCCCCGGGGCCAGCATTTCCGAGGGCTGCACTTCCGGGGGCTGCACTTGCGGGGGCTGCACTTGCGGGGGAGCTTCCGGGGATGGGGGTCATGAGGGGTGCAGGCGTGTCTGCTGCGTCCGACTCAATTAGCGCGAACTGGGTGGTGAACTGGTAGCCGTGGCCGAGGCGGTCGAGCGCCGCAGCGGTCGTGATGAGCTTCTGGTTGGACGCGGGGATCATCGGCCGGTCGGCATCGATCTCCACGATCGCGTCGTCGTTGGAGAGGTCCACCAACAATACCGACACCGCCGACCCGCCCAACCCCGACCCGTTGATCTGCTGTCGCGCCAACGCCTCCAGGTCCGCCCTGGCTTGCCCCGCTGCCCACACGCCCGGCAAAACGACGCACAAACCCGCACAAAGACCGCGCAACCTTCCCCCTGTCGCACGCCGATCGGTCCCTGAGTCCCGCATCCTTACATCTTATCGCCCCGGGATTCCCCCTGCTCGCAGACGCATAAACGACCTTGGTCGCAAAACTGCAAAGACCGCAACGACCGGCCTTGATTCGACCATGAGATATAAGCTACACTGCTACGCTCGTATTACATCATAAATATCTCTGATGATGCGGACGCGGTGTCCGCAGCCATTTTCTTTGGGAACCGCCCAACGCCCATGACCTTTGACCCGTCCAGTTTGTTGTTGTTTCTCGATGTTGCCCGGCTGATGAGCGTCAGCCGGGCTGCCGAGCTGCACCAGCTCACGCAGTCCGCCGTCAGCCAGCGCATGGCCCAGCTCGAGCGACGCGTGGGCGTCACGCTGTTGGACCGCTCCGTCCGCCCCATGGGCCTCACGCCCGCCGGCAAACGCCTCGCCCAAGGCGTCCCGGGCCTGCTCGACGGCTGGGTGACGCTTGAAAAGTCCGTCCGTCACGCCGCCCAACAGCACGCCGCCGGGGCCGACGGCCCGGACCCCTTCACGGCCACCGGGGTGCGGATGAGCGTCCGCGTCTCCGCGATCAACTCCGCGGGGATCGACTTGTTGACGAAGGTGCGCGAGCAGTTCGAGGACCGCTGGCCGGGGTCAACGCTTCTGATCGAATATGACACACCGCACGCGATCCGCACGGCCGTGGAACAGGCCGCCGCCGACGTGGGCATCGTGTCCTACCCGGTGGGCCGTGGCGCACGACGCGGGCCCGGCAAGCCGGCCGCCGCGGTGTCGGGTCGGGTGTTGTGGGAGGAGCCGATGTCGGTCGTCTGCCCGCCGGGTCACACGCTGACCCGCGAGCGTTCCGTCCACGCCCGCCACCTTGGGCCGCACGAGATGCTCGCGTTTGATGACGCGCTGCCGGTGGGCCTGGCCGTGCGCGACTACCTCGCCTCGCACAGGGTCTCGCCCCGCGTTACCCACCGCTTCGACAACCTCGACACGCTCAAGTCCGCCGTCATCGAGACCGGCCGGTGCGCGATCCTGC
>DAIOEG010000276.1:3446-3877 GCA_036746415.1 Phycisphaera sp.
CGAGGTCGAGTCGGGCGCCCTCGTCGCCGTCCACCTCGTGCCCGCGCTCTGCCGACCCATGGGCGTCCTGCTCCCGCACAAGCAACACACACACACCGGCGTCGACGCCTTCCTCCACACCCTCGACGAAGAACTCCAGAAACGCTTCCACCACGACGCCGGCTACCAACGCCCAGACACCCCACAACAAACATCGCCCCCCCAAGACCTCCGAGGCAACGCCGCGTAACAACCCGCTTGCCCACTTTCATCCGCGTTCATGAGCGACCATCCGCGGCTCCAAAACGACTTCCGCAAAAGTGAATTCCAAACTCGATCTGCTCCGCGCCCTCCGCGCCTCCGCGGTTCAAAATCAATCACCCTTCACGAAATCTTGCCACCGATCCAAGACCCCGCCGACGACACGAGACCGCCGATGACACCGCAACACC
>DAIOEG010000277.1:0-3875 GCA_036746415.1 Phycisphaera sp.
AATCGCAGTAAGGACAACGCATCCGTAGAGCACAAGGTAACCACGCGGGCGGCGCACGACATCCCGCGTCATGTCGTGCCCCCGTGTAGCGGGCGAGCTTGCTCGCCCGTCGGTGCGGTCAACGCGGCACCTACGCCATCCGCGCCATCGGCGGAAGACCCTCTTTGCTACGCTGACCCGATGCGCATCGGGTACCTCGGGGACATCGTGGGCACGCCCGGCCGGGTCGCCGCTTCTCATGCCGCCGCCGTCCTTCGCCGTGAGCACCGCTGCGACCTGCTCATCGCCAACGCCGAGAACTGCGCGCAGGGCTCGGGCCTCACCCCCGAACAACACGCGAAGCTCACGACCACCACGCCGGCCTCGGCCGGGTTCGACGGCCTGACGCTCGGCGACCACGCCTTCCGCAAGCAGCAACTCAAGCACACCCTCGACACCGCAGGCAACCTCATCCGCCCGCTCAACCTGCCCGCAAACACCTGGGGTCAGGGCGCAATGGTCCTGCAACCCGACACCACCAAACCAGCCGTGCACGTGGTCATGCTCATGGGCCGACTGTTCATGACCGGCCCGCAGGCCGACGACCCGTACGCGGCGCTCGACGCGTATCTGATCACGCTGCGGAACCAGTCGCCCCGGCCGATCGTGCTGGTGGAGATTCACGCCGAGGCGACGAGCGAGAAAGTCGCCATGGGTTGGCACGCCAACGGCCGGGTCGCCGCCGTCGTCGGCAGCCACACCCACGTCCCCACCGCCGACGCCCGCGTCCTGCCCATGCCACACACCGACCCGTCGTTGCCCACGCACCCCGACACCCGCCACGCCTCGCCCGGGCAAGGCACCGCGTACCTCACCGACCTGGGCATGACCGGCCCGATCGACTCGGTCCTGGGCCGACGTGCCGACCGCGTCGTGAAATACATGACCACCGCCACGCCCGCTGCCTTCGACGTTGCCGAGGGCCGACCGACCGCCGTGGGCGTGCTGATCGACATCGACGACCACTCCGCCCTCGCCACCGCCATCACCCGCGTCGAGATCGCGCTGCCCGCAAGGGACACCTGACACTGATAACAACACCCACGCCGACGCTGAGCGAGTCCGCGAGCGAAGCGTCTGGCTCACATCACTCCACCGACCGCCCCGGCTCCTTCACCACCGCAAGCGTCGGCAACTCCGCCATGTCCAACACCTCACCCAGCGGCAGCGCAACGCGGAACGCTACCCCCGCCTCGTGCATCCCGTGGCCGACGTACTTGCAGAACTTCACATCGCCGGGCACGAGCATCCCCTTGCCGTCGCGGGTCTTGATAAGCACCCGACAGACCGTCCCCGCATGGGTGAACGAGTCCAGTAAGAGCGACGCCCCCGTCTCGCTGAGGTTCCGCGTGTACGCCCGGAACGTGATCCATGGGTTGGTGCGGTCCATGAGCATCTTGGACTTGAACTGGATCGCGGTCTTGCTGCTGTGACGCACCCTGGGCGTTTTACGCCGGTCGGCCCAGGCGTCGCCCCGGAAGCTGCGAGCCGACTCATGCTCAAGCTTGTCAATCAGCTCGTACCACGTCGCGGGCTCCTCCCGCATCGCGATCCCAAACACCGTGCTCGCCGGACACGCGCTCTCCATCGAAGGGTCATACGCCATGGTCAAACCTCCTGGATCACAAACAACCTGCATCATGCGAAGGGAAACAGATCCAACTCCCCTCGTTCTTCCATCCATCGACCCGCACACCCCACCACTGAAGACGCAGACCCCGTGTTTTGCCCCACGACTATTTCTGCCGTGCAGCCGCGCTGCGCCTGATGCCTGCAACGCCTGTGACGCCCCAACCAAACCATGAAAAAACCCCGGCTTCCACCGGGGTCATCTCGCAACAAAGTGGGCGATGGTGGATTCGAACCACCGTAGGCGTTAGCCAGCGGATTTACAATCCGCCCCTTTTGGCCGCTCAGGCAATCGCCCAACACACACCCGCCAACAGGCAGCCACACAACATAACGCGCCCCGCCCACAGGTTCCACTGGCAACCAACGTCCAACGCCAAGCCGGATCAATCCCCGGTTGACTGGTTGTTTAAACGCCTGAAGGAAGTGCCTTTGAACCGCGAAGGCGCGGAGGACGCGGAGCAGACAGCCCCGAAACATGCAGGAGTCGCATTGCAATTTCATCTTGTTCACACCTCCGCGTCCTCCGCGTCTTCGCGGCTCAACGTTTCATGTGCCAACGACGGCATTGGCTTCCGTGCCGTCCGTGGCCCACTCCCCGCCCTCACCGCTTCCTGACAGCTTCCCCGCTGGACCCGCGCCCCCCGCGCGGTTACGCTTAACGCGGGCTTTGGACACCGCCGACCCTCGGCCAAGTGCGTGTTTCGCTCAGCCGACCCTTGCGGTGCCCCATCGTCGACCGCAAAGCCCCTCCATTCTGTCACTGCCTCCGCACCCAGCCACACCGCATGAGTGCATCCATCCCCCACCCCGCGCACTACTCGCCCGCCGTCGCCGCCCACCTGGCCACGGCCCTGGACTCCCACGTCCTGGTGCTCAACCGCCTCTGGCTGGCCATCCGCGTGGTTGATGCCCGCCGCGCGTTCTCCATGCTCACCCGCGACCTGGCCGAGGTCATCCGCGTCGACGACGGCAGCTACGCCGGCTACTCCTTCGACTCCTGGACCGACCTCGCCGCCGCACGCGACCACTTCGCCCACGCCTCCGACCACCACTACGACTGGGTCCGCACCGTCCATTTCGACATCCCCGTCCCCAAGATCATCCGCCTGCTCGGCTACGACCGACTCCCCGACCAGGGCGTCAAACTCAACCGCCGAAACATCTTCGCGCGCGATAAAAACATCTGCCAATACTGCGGCAAACACTTCCCCACCTCCGAACTCTCCCTCGACCACGTCCTCCCAAGAAGCCAGGGCGGCGGCACCTCCTGGGAAAACCTCGTCTGCTGCTGCACCCGCTGCAACGCTAAAAAAGGCGGCCGAACACCAACGCAAGCCCACATGCCCCTCATCAAAAAACCCATCCGACCCCGCCGAAACCCCGTCCTCACCATGCGCGTCGGCCACGAAAAATACGCCTCCTGGAAAACCTTCCTGGACAACGCATATTGGTCGGTGGAACTGAAGTAAGACCCCGTGCCTAATGTACTCAATAGCCGGAGGCCGGCGGCCTCCGGACCGGCGGGTCCCCCCGCCGACTTCAAACGACGCCATGTTGCACATCCCCTCACCTCCGGAGGCGAAGCGCCTCCGGTCCGGACGGCACCGCCGTCCGGCTATTCCTTCATCCGCGCGGCTCTCGCCAACCGCTCCGCTCATCAAACGCCCACCCCCGATGCGACGGCAAATACGACGCCCGCAGTGTCCACAGATGCTCCGCATCACACACCTGCTTGCGACTCCCACCCTCCGACAACCACCGGCGTTTCGCAAACCCCGCGTTCAGCCGCCGAGTGATCTCGCCTTTCAACCCAGCCCGAACCGCTAGCCAAGCAACCTCGTCCCGCCACGACACCACCACATGCACATGCGTCGGTTCCGTCGCACCCGCAAGCAATGTCCAACCCTTGACGCCGCACTTCTCCAACACCGCCTCCAGCGCCGCCCGCTGATGCGCTGCCTCCCACATCACCCCGCCCTGTTTCATGTTCTTACGGTACTGCTCCCCCATCGCCTCGCTGCTTGGAAGCAACCCATCCTCCCGCGTCACATACCCCTGCGGCCGATCCGGCAACCACGACCTGTACGTATGAAACGTAAACAGATACACCGCCATACGGTCAGTCTATCGCGCAACAGCATTGCCCCAGTAGCCTGACGGCGGTGCCGTCCGGACCGGAAGCGCCTCGCTCCCGGAGTCCACGC
>DAIOEG010000278.1:0-3861 GCA_036746415.1 Phycisphaera sp.
AGAGCGACACTGCAGACTTCAGCGGCGCGAGTACACCTGTCGCAACCGCCGCCAGTGCCAGGCCCCCTGACGTGGTCGCCTGCCCCCCCTTGAAGATGTTGTCGGGCAGCACCGAGCGGTCGGCGAGCTTTTGGATGCCACCCTTGCCTTTTTGAAAACCCGAGTTGATGCGGTTCGAGACGGGCTTCAAGCTCGCTAGAGCCGCCTGTCGCGCACGGTTGAGCTGGCTGACCCCCTGGTCAAACACGGTTCGGACCTCGGCGGCGACGCTGGCTCCGAGCTTTCCGCTGGTCTTCAAGGAGACCTTCCCGAGCTTCTGGGCTTGGGCGGCGAAGCTGCGCAACCGCTGCTGGGCGATCTTCAGCCGCGCCTCCAACGGCTTGTCGTTCGCGGAGATCTCGACGAATGCTCCGCCCGCTTTGATGTCGCTTGAACTGCTCATGAGGCATACTCATCGCATGGAGCTGACCACGCTTGAATCCGCTGCTGCGTCTGTGGTCATGGGCAGCGCCGGCTTGATCTTGCTGTGCTTTGCTGCACTCTGCGTGTTCAGCGTGCTCGTGCTTGTTGTGAGCGTTTGTTACGTCGTGTTGGGCGGCTTCTGGCGGGTGTTCATCGCTCCCCGGCCGTCTGTGGAGCCCGCGTCTTCTTCGGTCCTCCACTGACCCCCATCGACCCCGCCAGGTCTGCGATCGAGAGGTACTTGATTGGAGTTCCCCTGCTGCTTCCCTGCTTGGGGGTCATGGGGTGGAAGTCTTGGGCGTTGAATGGCTTCTGCTTGGGGCCTCGGTGGCAGTTGGCCATCAGTGCCATCAGCGAGGCGGTGTGGTTCCACGCCTCGCGTCGACCGGCCTCGACCATCCACACCAGCTCTCGCAATGAGTACGGCCCGGGGTCCATGCCGGCCACACCCGCCAGCTCCGCGATCACTCGCCAAAGCCGGCCGGCAGCGTCACCTGGTCGATCTTGTGGATGACCTTCTCGCAACCCTCGGCTTCCAGCTCGTTGAACCTGTGGATGCTCTGGCGCAGCGCCTCGCGCTGCGCCGGCCGGGAAAAAAGCACGATGGCTTCCAGCAGCGCGCCTGTGGCCTCGTCGATCGCGTCACCGCCCAGCAGCGACCCGAACGTCTCGCTGTCGATCTGGCGGTGCTCTGCGGCTGGCTGCACGACGACGTACAGCACGTCGGCCAGCGTCATCGGGTTCAGGAGCTTGATGAACGTCTCGCTGTCGGTGATGGCGAGCAGGTCGATGCTCGTGAGCGACTTCACCCTCTTGATGGTGGCGACGTTGAGTGCAAGGTCCCAGGTGTTGCCCTCGGTGTCTTGAAAGGTCGTTTTGTTGGGATTCATGGGGCAGGGTTCCAGGGCTCCGGGCGCGGGTCTAACCCACGCCCGGTTCGATGCGTGACTGTGGCTGTTCGCTTACGCAGTGGTCAGGTACTCCGGGGCGTTGGACGCGTAGGTGGGCTTGGCGGTGACCTCGACCTTGACGGCCTCTTCGTTACTCTCATCAACACCGAAGTTGAAGATGCCGCAGGTCACACGCAGGTACTCGGTTCCCGATGTGGCAATCGGCCCGTCGGCGACGGCGAACTCGATCGGCGCTTTGTTGAAGAAACCGGTCCGGATCGCGTCAAAGTCGGTGCTGGTCGGGTCGTAGATCATCGTGAACGTCAGCTCGGCCTCGTTCAGCGTGGGAGCGGTGGCCTTCCACCCGTTGTTCCCTCGTGTGGTCACGTCTGTTTCGCCCGCGGTGAAGTTGGTCTTCACGTTGCTGACGTTGTTCATGAGCGTCCAGACGGGCACTGCGCTCGTGCCCGTGTTGCGATAGAGCTTTCGCTCAAACCCGAGTTGAAACTTTTTGTCGGCCATGTGGATATCTCCGTGTTGGGGTGAATGAAGGCAGGAGGATCAGCGTGTCTTCTGGGCTGCTTTCAGCCAGAACTCGCGGCTCTTGGGGATGGACTTGTCGAACGCGGGCTTCATGAACGGACGCTTGGGGTAGGTCACGGCGACCAGCGGTGCTTCTGACCCTCCCGAACGGAACCGGATCACCTGGCCTTGTTCGTCCTTGATCAGCCAGAGCCGGCGTTGCACGGTTCCGCCGTGCTCGTGAAGACGTGGCACTGAGCCATCGGTCTTGTTCAGCTTGGCCGGCCCGACAACCATGCGGCGGCTGGCCTCGTCGTAGTTGAAGTAGATGTGCTCGCGGAGCTGACCCATCCTCGACAGCGGCGGCTCTCCCGGCTTGCTGTCGCTCCGCGTGAAGCCGACCTTCTCCTTGGTCTTGCGGTTGGTCCGCGTGTCGTTCTTCTTGCGGATGAGGCGCTGCGCGGTCGTCCGCACATGGCCACCCATCCGCACCATGTAGGCGGTGACGATCGGCCCCAGTCTTTTCTGGATCGCCTTTCGGTCGAGGAAGCCGGTCTTGGCCTGCTCGATCGAGCGTGTTCCCAGGTCGCTCTTCACGCCTTCACCTCCTGGGCGACGAATGTGACACCGACGACGCCGATGAACACACGTTGATCTTGCAGGGCGTCTTCCAGGTAGAGCGGCTCGCGACGGCTCGACTTCCATGACGCCCACCCGTCAGTCAGCTCAAGCTTGGACCTGTTGAGCGCTGCATCGATCCGGCCGCATGTGGCGACCAGCTCGCTCACGGCCGTCAAGTCATCCGGAGGGCATCGCTTCATCAAGGCAATATCGATCTCGATGTCGAGCTGGTCTTGACCACGCCCCAAGCTGCTCCGTGCCTGGCTGCGCGGCACCACCACCGCCCGAGCGATGGAAAGCGCCTTGAGGTCCATCGAACCGACGTAGCGGAGCTCGCATGACAGCGCCGATCCAGCGTGCTGAACGTGTGAGGTCAGGTGCTGCGCTACCCGGGCGGCAAGCTCGTGGAGCGTCTGGCTCACGCTGTCACCTCCGCGATCAGCTTGGTGTGCACGCGGCAGTAGACCCGGCCCCCGTCGCACCACCGCCAGGCGATGTCGCCCCCGGACGGGGGCAGCACCTCGTAGGTGCGGGTGATGGAGCCGTCGGTGCGGATGACCTGGTCGCCCTCCTCGGGGTAGGCCGGCGAGAGCGTCGCCAGCGAACTGGCTTTGAGGATGAAGTCGTGGTGTTCGAGCTCGATGGTCACGCCCGAGACGGGGTCGGCCCCTTCACGCCGGCCGAGCTGGTGGGCGGCGATCACGCCCGCAAGCGTGGTGCCTCCGCGGCGGTAGCTCACCGGCACGCCCGAGAGGCGCAGAACGGCCGCGACGGCGGCGGCAGCGGCGGCTTGGACTGCGGTGGGCATGGGTGGACGACTTTCGGGGTTCGGTAGCGAAACTTTCGGGGGGGCGGGAAACTCGTCCACCGGCTTTCGTCGGTGAACGAGCTGAGTCGTGGGCGGTTGGTTTACGGCGCGATGAGGGCTTCGGTGTTGGTGATGCCGTCGGTGGCGATGATCTGGATGCCGTCGTAGTCAACGGGGCTCGGCACGCCTGCACCAGTCGCGTTGGTGGCGACGCGCGAGGTCTGCAGCTGCAGGCGCGAGCGTCGGCTCATGAGCAGGTGCGTCGGGCCACGACCGGCGGGGAACCGCGACACCAGCTCGGCGAGCAGGTCGTCGGTCAGGCCCTTGCCCGAGTCGGCGGTGAGGTTGCAGATACGGGCGACCGAGTAGATGCCGCCGATCTTGGGAGCAAACCAGCCGGAGATGGGCACGTTGTAGACCTCGTAGGTCTTCCCGTCGGCATCATTTGCCAGCGTGAGGACCGCGTCGCTGACTTCGATCATCGCATCCTCACCCCAGAGGGCTTGCACGTCTGCCGGGGTCGCACGGATCGCGTACACGCTGGAGCCGGTGTTGGCC
>DAIOEG010000279.1:0-3847 GCA_036746415.1 Phycisphaera sp.
ACACCGTCACCGCCAACGGCTGGCCGGCCGGGCACGCGCTCACCATCTGGTGCCAGTCGCAACCCGACGGCCAGGGCAACGACCGCACCACCAACACCGCGCTCGGCCACGCCACCATCGCCCTCGACGGCTCCGCCTCCACCACCGTCACCCTCCAGGCCATCCAGCCCGGCAAGGCCACCCTCATCGCCGATGTCCACCCCGCCAACCAACCACCCGACCCCGACCGCGACAACATCCGCGTCACCCACACCCTCCAACGCACCGCAAACACACCGACAAACAGCAACAGCAACAACACCAACAACAACGCGGCGGGCAACACGCTCCTCGCCAACCTCGCCGCGCAGCACCCGCTCCGCCGGATCAACATCGAGCAGCTCCCCGCGATCCGCAGCGGCACACGTTTGTCGAACCTGATCGTCGATGCGGGCGGCGGCCCGGGCTTGACGATCCCCGCCGGCACGAGCAACGTCGTGCTCGAACGCGTCTTCGTCATCAACGCCGGCGGACGCAAGCAGCCCAACGGCACATGGGTCTTCGGCAGCGCGGGCTTCGTCATCAACGCTGGCTCGTCCAACATCACGCTCATCGACTGCGGCAACTTCGACTCCGCAGGCGGGCCCGGCCACGGCCGACGCATGCAAGGCGTCTTCATCACACGCTCCAGCGACATCACCCTCACACGCTTTGTCGCACACAACATCCACGGTCTAGAAAACAAGACCGCGCCTACTTCCGGGGGGCCGCACGATGACCACTTCTCCCACGGCGTCTACGCCATCGACATCGACGGCCTCACCATCGACGGCTTCGCACTCATCGGCGGCGACGGCCAAGTCGTCAAAACCGTCAGCAGCAAGCCCGGCGGGTCGTCACACATCAACCTGCGCAACATCCTGGGCGTGTGGAACCAGATGATCGCCAGCACCGGATACACCGACACCGGCAACCGACTCTACGGCCCCGAGTCGGGCAACCATGTCCGTCAAGGCATGGTCACCGACTACACGCTCGAACACGCCGCACTGGTTGAACCCGACGGTTGGATGGCGACGCGCGGTGTCAACGCCGCGTGGGGCGTGTGGGCCAACGGGGCCGACCCCAGGACGTGCCGCGTCGCGCACGTGGGCCGGTATCAATTCGACCCGTCCCGATTCGTTGCCAAGCTGAGCAGCAAGAGCAAGCCGACCGACATCGTGCTCAAGCCGCTCATCGAAGCGCCGCAGAACATCACCATCGGCGAGGGCGTGGCCGACCAGCCGGAGCGCGTGCTCATCGCGGACCTCGACGCGCTGGTCGCGAAGGTCCGAAGCAGCGGCTACGGCGAGTGGTGCAACGTCGAATCGCTCACGCGCATCCCACAGCCACCACGCTGATGCAGATGCATCTGCACGGCTCACTGTCGGCGGTGACGCAGCTCGCCCTCGGCCAGGCACCAGTGGTCGTGCGACTGATCCACCGGTCGGCCGCGCTCGAGCCAGATCTCGTAGGCCCGCTGAGCGATCTCATCATGCGAGACACGCATCACCACGGTCGGCTGCGCTTCGGGGATGCCGTCTTGTTCGGGGCCGTTTGCGGTGGCCGGCGTGTTGACCGCCTGACGTGCCTTCGGGCCAGCGACGACGGGCCCGCGCTTCGCGGGAGCTTTGGAGCCGGTCGGCTGCGGCGCTGATGGATCCTGTGACGAGGTGCTGCGACGCGTGGACTTACCCGACCCGGTGCGTTTAGAGGAAGCCATCGTGAACTCCTTGTTGCTGACATGCTACGCAGCAATATCACAGAGTCACGCATCCGAACGGAGAAAACATGAACGCGCGATGGACGGTTTTTCATCCGCCAGCAGACGCGATCGCGGCCAGCACCTCGGCGGGGTGGGTCTCGGGCTTGACCTTGTCCCACCGCTGGACGACCTTGCCATCGGGCCCGATGAGGTACGAGATGCGGGCGACGCCGTGGTACTTCTTGCCGTACATGCTCTTCTCCTGCCACGCCCCGTACGCCTCGGCCACCGCGTTGTCCTCATCGGCCAGCAGCGGGAACGTCAGGCCGTGCTTCTTGGCAAACTTCGCCTTGCTCGCCGAGTCCAGGATGCTCACGCCCAGCACCACAGCGCCTGCCTTCTCAAAGCCCTTGAGTCCCGCCTCGAACGTGCACGCCTCCACCGTGCAGCCCGGCGTGTCGTCCTTGGGATAGAAGAACAGCACGACGTACTTGCCGTTGAACTCTGAGAGCTTGCGGACCTTGCCGTCCTGATCCTTGAGTGCAAACGCCGGTGCTTTCTTGCCCGCTTCGATGACCTCGCTCACGATGACTGCTCCTATTGGAAGTGGTGGTGCATCGGATGCTAGGCAAGGTGGACGCCGGTGGGCGTGCGGACGTCGGCGAGTTGAATCATCCCGCTGACAACCTTTCGTCCAAGCGTTAGCATCTTTGCTCATCGCACCCGCACTAGGAGACGCTCACGATGGCTTCACCGACCGACCGCCGATACCTTGAATCGCACGAATGGCACCAGCCCGCCGCGGACGGCACGATCGCCATCGGCATCACCGACTTTGCGGTCGAAGAGCTGACGGACATCACCTATGTGGGCGTGAACATCGCCAAGGGCCCGATCGCCGCCGGCCAGGTCTTCGGCGAGGTCGAGTCGGTCAAGGCGACCAGTGAGCTCTACTGCGGCGTCGCCGGCGAGGTGGTCGCGGTGAACCAGGCCGTTGTCGATCGGCCCGAAGCCATCAACGACGCGCCCTTCGACGCCTGGCTGATCAAGATCAAGCCCAGCAACCCCGCCGACTTGAGCAAGCTGCATGACGCCGCCGCCTACGACCAGTCGCACGGCTGATCGCCTCCCGCACAACTCAACCGGAGCCAGACGTGACGACGCAACCGCTGCTTTCCCTTTCCTGTCACGGTGACTGGTCGCTGCGCAGCGCCGAGCCGCATCTGGGCAAGTCGATCCAGTGCCCCGCTGTGGTGCCCGGTTGCGTGCACACCGACCTGCTCGCGGTCCATGCGTTCCCCGACCCCTGGTTCCGCGATCAAGAGAAAGACTTGCGCTTCGTCGAGACGCTCGGCTGGGTCTACAGCCGAACGATCGATGTGCCCGCCGAGCTGCTCGAGCGCGAACACGTCACGCTGGTGTGCGAAGGCCTCGACACGCTCGCCACCGTCCGCATCAACGGCCAGACCGTCGGCTCGGCCGACAACATGTTCCGCACCTGGCGCTTCGATGTGAAGCGTGTCCTCCGCGCCGGCCACAACGAACTCGAAGTCGCCTTCGACTCGCCCCTCCCGCTCATGAAACAACGACAGGCGCAACGGCCACTGCCCGCGTGGAACCGCTTCCACGCCGACTACGCCGGCAAGAGCTACGTCCGCAAGATGGCCTGCGCGTTCGGCTGGGACTGGGGCCTGATGGCCCCCACCGCTGGTCTCTGGAAACCCATGGCCCTCGTGGGCTTCGACACGCGCCTCGCCGACGTGCGCATCACGCAGCGTCACACCGCAAACGCAGTCACCCTCGACCTGCAAGCGCACACGCAGGCAAGCGCAGCGCACGCCAACACGACCCGCGTCCGCTGGTCGCTCTCACTCGACAACCAAACGATCGCAACGATCGAGGCCCCCGTCGCGCAGCACTCCGCCCGCGCATCGATGCCCATCTGCTCCAGCGACCAGGCGAGGGTCTCCGGATCCAGCTCGGGCGCGACGTCGCGAATGCCCGCCCGAAGCCGGATCTGCTCTGCTTCCAGCCAGTGCGATCGCGCGAGATCGGCCGAGCCCGCGAGTGCGTAGACCCTCGCTCGCAGCAGACCGATCCCGTGGCCCAGGAGCGCGAGACGAT
>DAIOEG010000280.1:0-3811 GCA_036746415.1 Phycisphaera sp.
TCGTCGCGTCGTCCAGCCGATCCGACTGCAACTGATGCAGCACCATCGAATGGCCCGCCGGCACACCCGTCGGCCGCTCAGCGATCGCCTCCTGAATTCCCTCAAACATCTGCAGCTGAATCGTCCGCGGCTCGCCGACCTTGCTCGCCACCGAATTGGAAATGAACACCGGCAGCACCGATCCCGCATCTTCTCGGCGACGCCAACGGGCCGACACAAACGTGCCCCGCCCCTGTTGACGGTCGAGATAGCCCTCGCGGACCAATTCCTGTAAAGCCCGGATCAGCGTCGGCCGACTGACCTCGAATCGACGAAGCAACTGCGACTCCGAGGGGAACGCCGCCCCGATGGCGTATTCGTCCGCCTCGATCTCCTGGGCGATCGAACGCTTGATCTGCTCGTATTTTGGGAGGTCCAGCAAAGTCACATCTCCAAGATAGCTTGTTAAGTTGTATTGTCAACAGAAAACTTCATTTCCAAAAATAAACCAGATACATGGGAAAACCGACCGCAATTGGTATTGACAACCCGTCAATTCGGCGATACAACTTAATCATCGCTTTTCTGGAGGCTGCTTTTTCCGACGTATCGACCGCTTCATCTCCCCATTGTCTCAAGGAACAGCGCCCATGCCCACTGCCCCCGCACACGTCGCCCGCACGCTGGGTTTCACGCTGATCGAATTGCTCGTGGTGATCTCCATCATCGCGCTGCTCATCGGCATCCTCCTGCCCGCCCTTGGTGCCGCCCGCCAGCAGGCCCGCAACATCCAGTGCGGTTCGAACCTTCGGCAGATCGGCGTGGCCATGCAGGCTTACGCCACCGACAATAAAGACCACTTTCCCTACGCCGCATTGCACGATCCCAAGACCATGACCGGCGGCGACATCCAGCGTTGGTACCACATTCTCTTCGAGTACGGAGCCGCCGCCGGGAGCGAGAATCAGGCCGACGGCAACCTGGTGTGTCCCTCCGATCCTTACCCTTACGCGGCCACCGACGGATCAGGGCAACTCGAAGTCTACGGCAGCTACGGCATGAACCCGCTCGTCTCATTCAACGACGGCATCACCTCCAGCGGCACCGCCGACCCCGCCGGCCCCAACGGTAAAGACGCCTTCCGCGGCTCGCAAAAGTATCTCACACTCGGTCATTTCAAGAGCCCCACGGAGCTCATGACCATCAGCGAAATTTATTACGGGCACCTGATCAACGTCGCCGGCCAACAAGCCACCTACCGCCTCAACGCGGCTCAGACCAGCAGCGTTCATGCCGAAGGTGAACTATCTGTCAACCTATGGAACCGGCTTGAATGGGGGCGACACGCCAAGACGCTCGACGACCCCAAGGGCCGGATTCAAGTGCTGTACGCCGATGGACATGTGGCGACCGGTGAACGCACGGTGGAACTTCTCGGCACTGATGACGCGACGACGGTCCCCGAATTCGATCGTGCGAATCGCTTGTTCTTCCCTTTGCAGGGCGCGAGTTTCAGTTCTCCGTATGTGGGCCAATGAGGCCGTCACTTGTTCGAGATTCAACTGGGGTGACCGATTTTTACTCGCTCGCTGAGAGGAAGTTTTGCGCATGATCCGACTGGGAGTCATTGGGGCCGGCACACGAGCGACGCACCTGATCGCCACGGCTCTCAAGCAGGATGCCGACGCACGGCTGGTGAGTGTCGCGGACGCTGATGTGGCCGGTGCCCGCAAGCGTCTCGGCGACGCCGGGGCGGACCTGCGTGAGACCGCGTTTGTCGCAGACGTTCGTGGTTTGCTCGACGCGGCCGACAAAAACGGCATCGACGGCGTCCTGATCGGCACACGCTGCGACACGCACGCCCGCATCGCCCAACAGGTGGCTTCGCTGAACGTGCCTGTGTTTCTCGAAAAGCCGGTGGGCCTGTCGCTCGCCGAGCTGGACGCACTACGCATCGCCTACGCCGGCCGCGATGAGCAAGTCATTGTGTCTTTCCCGCTGCGGATGTCGCCGCTGTTCGAGCGCGCCCGCGATTTGGTTCGCCGCGGCCGGCTGGGCAAAGTGAATCAGATCACGGCGGTGAACTTCGTGCCTTACGGCGGGGTGTATTTTGGCCAGTGGTACCGCGACGCGGCAACCACGGGTGGGCTGTGGCTGCAAAAGGCCACGCACGACTTCGACTACCTCTGCGAACTCGCGATGGCCGAGCCGACGGGCGTCATGGCGATGGAAACCCAGCGCATCTACGGCGGCGACATGCCCGCCGACCTGACCTGCTCGCGGTGCGACCTGGCCGCGACCTGCCCCGAAAGCCCCCGCAACATCGTCCTGCGAGGTGACGACGGCGGCATGGGCAAAGAGGACCACCTCTGCGCTTTCAGTCAGTCGATCACCCACCACGACGCGGGCTCGGCCATGGTCATGTTCACCAACGGGGTTCACCTCGCCTACAGCCAGAACTTCGTGTCTCGCCGGTCGGCCTTCTCGCGCGGTGCACGCATCACCGGCTACGAAGGCACACTCACCTTCGACTGGGCCGACGAAACCATCCGCGTCATCGAGCACCACGGCGGATCCGTCGAAACCATCAAGGTCGATTGCGGCGAAGACCATCACGGCGGCGACCAGCAGCTCACTCGCAACTTTCTGGAAGTCGTCCGCGGCGAAGACGTCTCGCGGGCCCCGCTTCGACACGGGCTGCGCAGCGCCGAGCTTTGTCTCGCCGCACGGGCCTCTGTCAACTCGCGGAGTTTCGAGCCGTTGCGACCGGTCGTCACGCCCCCGGCGATCCCGCTGCGCGTGCGGGCCTAGCCCGCTGCGTTGTGGTGTGGGTCATCGTTCTTAACTTCGACGCCCCTTCCAACCCTTACGCTGAACCGCATGATCAAATCCATCAGCTATTGGTCCTTCGAGCACGGCCTCGCCATCACCCACCCCCTCGATGCCGCGCTGCGGGAAGCCAAGGCCGCGGGGTTCGCCGGCCTTGAACTCTGCATCGGCACCGAGGGTGTGCTCAACGTCCACACCACACAAGCCCAGTGCGAAGCCATCCGGGAAACTATCGACGCCTCGGGCCTGATCGTGCAGACGCTGGCCAGCGGCATGAGCTGGGGCTTCAACCCGGTGAGCAACAACGTCGAGGTCCGCGACAAGGCCGTGGCGTTCCACGAAGCGGCGCTTCAGCGGGGGGCGTGGCTCGGTTGCGAGGCCATGCTCTTCGTACCCGGCGTCGTCACCAGCCCGATCGCGCCCGACGAGCGCGTGCGCTACGACCACGCGGTGCAGCGGTGCGAAGAAAACGTACGTCGCCTGCTTGAGACGGCCGAGCGCGTCGGCGTAGACCTTTGTCTCGAAAACGTGTGGAACGGCTTGTTTTACTCGCCGCTTGAGTTTGCTGACTTTATCGATTGCTTCGGCAGCGATCGCCTAGGCATCTACTTCGACGCGGGCAACGTCCTTGGCTATCAGCAGCACCCCCCGCACTGGGTCGAGCTGCTCGGCCATCGCATCAAACGGGTCCACATCAAGGACTTCCGTGACGACTTTGGCTGGACCGGCTCGTACAGCTTTACCCGACTCAACGAGGGCCAGGTTCCCCTGAAGGGCACCGTCGAGGCGCTGCGTGCAGTCGGCTACAACGGCACCGTTGTCGCGGAAATGTTGCCTTGGTCGGATACACTTCTCATCCACACCTCCCGCGCGATGGACGAGATCCTCGGCTGAGGATCGCGACGTGTCTCGAATGTTTTCTCAACTGTGTTTGGAGCGCTGTTTTTTCGTGAGCGAATCAACGATCAACGTCGGCGTGGTGGGCCTGGGCATGATGGGGATG
>DAIOEG010000281.1:0-3803 GCA_036746415.1 Phycisphaera sp.
TGCTCCCGCACTCTTTGAGGAACAAGAATATGAGCGTTGCGTTGACGTCGGCGTCGCTGGGCCCGGTCGTGGTGGCGTCGGTTGGGCAGCTGCCCCTGGCGTACTGGCTCGCGCCGCTGGGCGGTGTGCTCGCTCTGGTGTTTGCGGCGTTGTTTTACAAGGGGTTCATGCGGACCAGCGAGGGCGAGGAGAACATGGTGCGGATCGCCGAGGCGGTCCGGCAGGGGGCGTATGCGTATCTGGGGAGGCAGGCGAGGGTGGTGTACGCCGTAATCGCCGCGCTGGTGGTGGTGCTGCTCGTGATGGCGTACGGGCTTGACCTGCAGGAGCCGATGACGGCGGTGGGTGTGCCGATCGCGGCGCTGTTGTCGGGGCTGTGCGGGTTTCTTGGGATGAAGACGGCGACCAACGCGTCGGCGCGCACGGCCTACGCCGCGCGCGGCTCGCTCAACGAGGGGCTGAGGGTCGCGTTCCGAGCCGGCGCGGTCATGGGCCTGTGCGTCGTGGGCTTTGCACTGCTGGATATCTCGGTGTGGTTCGCGGTGCTTGCGTCGTGGACGCAGATGTCGCCCGGCGGCCTCGTGAGCATCACGACGCTGACGCTGAGCTTCGCCATGGGGGCGTCGCTGCAGGCGCTCTTTGCCCGCGTCGGCGGGGGCATCTACACGAAGGCGGCGGACGTGGGCGCGGACCTCGTGGGCAAGGTCGAGGCGGGCATCCCCGAAGACGACGCACGCAACCCCGCCACCATCGCGGACAACGTGGGCGACAACGTCGGCGACGTCGCGGGCATGGGTGCGGATCTCTACGAGTCGTACTACGGGTCGATCCTCGCGGCGATGACGCTGGCGGCAGCAGCAGCGATGCGGCTGTCGCTCGACGGCGTCGACGCAGGCAAGCTCGTTGTCGCGGCGCCGGCGCTGGCGGGCCTTGGCATCTTGTGTTCGATCCTCAGCATCTTCTCGGTGCGGGCGAAGGAAGACGCGAGCTTTGCACAGCTGTTGAAGTCGCTGCACTCGGGCGTGTGGCTCAGCTCGGGGCTGATCATTGCGTTGTCGGCGGGTCTGTTGTATTGGTTGCTGGGCGATGTTGAACAGGTGAAGTGGTTCGGCATCTGGGGCGCGATCATCACGGGGCTCATGGCGGGCCTGGTCATCGCGTGGGGCACGGAGCGGTACACGAGCTACGAGCACAGGCCGACCCAGCGCATCGCCGAGCAGTCGCTCACGGGGCCGGCGACGGTCATCATCGCCGGCATCGCCGAGGGCATGGTCAGCACATGGATCCCGCTGCTCACCACCGTGGTGGCCATCATGCTCGCGTTCATATTCGCGGGCGGCAACGAGACGTTCCTCATGGGCGTCTTCGGCGTGGCGCTGGCGGCGGTGGGCATGCTCTCGACGCTGGGCATCACGCTGGCCACCGACGCGTACGGCCCGATCGCCGACAACGCGGGCGGCAACGCCGAGATGACGCACCAGCCCAAGTACGTCCGCGAACGCACAGACATGCTCGACTCGCTGGGCAACACCACCGCCGCCACCGGCAAGGGCTTCGCCATCGGCTCCGCAGCGCTCACGGCCCTTGCGCTGCTCGCCGCGTATGTCATCACTGTGCAACACGCGGTCAATAAAGAAGTCCGCAACCCGTTCCCCTCCGTCGTTGAACGCAACTGGACAGACGGGGCACACGCGACGCTGTGGTACGACGCGCACGGATTGTTCACGATCAACCGTGACGCGGACACCGTCGAGGCGGGCATCATGGTGGGCGATGATGAGCTGCGCAAGCGGGCCGAGGTGTTCTTCATGTCCGTGCCCCCCGAGGCGCGCTTTGCGCGGACCGACTGGGCCAACAACGGAATGTTTGCGATGGCGACGTTTACCGACGAGTTCGGCAACGCACAGGTGAAGGTCGTGCCTGCGTCTCTCGCAACGCTGCCGCAGCTCATGGCGTACTTCAACGTGACGCTGATGAACCCGCGGGTGTTGTGCGGGTTGTTTCTGGGGGTGATGCTGGTGTTTGTGTTCTGTGCGATGACGATGAACGCGGTGGGCCGGGCCGCGTATGCGATGATGCAGGAGTGCCGTCGTCAGTTTGCGATCATGAAGGAGGGGTTCCGCAAGTCGGGCATGAGCGAGGCGCAGATCGCGGACCCCAATCAGTGGCCCTTTGAGGTGACGGTGGACGGGCAGTCGTACCCGGACTACGCAAGGTGCGTGTCGATCTCAACGGGCGGTGCGTTGCGTGAGATGGTGGTGCCTTCGATCTTGTCGGTGGTCGTGCCGATCGCGGTGGGCCTGGTGATGGGCGTACCTGCGGTGATGGGGCTGCTGGCCGGCGCGCTCGTGAGCGGCTTTGCGATGGCGATCTTCATGGCTAATGCGGGCGGCGCCTGGGACAACGCCAAGAAGTACATCGAGTCGGGACAGCACGGCGGCAAGGGCTCGCAGAACCACAAAGCCACCGTCGTGGGCGACACCGTGGGCGACCCGTTCAAGGACACCTCGGGCCCGGCGCTGAACATCCTGATCAAGCTGGTGTCGATCGTGTCGGTCGTGTTTGCCGGCGTCGTGGTCAAGTACAGCCCGATGATCGGGGACTGGATCGGGCTAGGGTGAGTTGCGTGGGTGGAGATGAAGAGTCAATCGGAGGCCCGCGTTCGGTGAACGCGGGCTTTTGTATTTTTTGAATGCTGACAGGGGCGTTGGTCTATAGTGGGCACATGGACATGGAAGACATGGTGCCTGACAAGCAGTCGATGGTGACGACGGCGTCGTTCAATACGCCACGTGATTACGCGGACGCCAAGGCGTTTGCGATCGACGCGGCCCGGCTGTGCGCGGACTCCAAGTGCAGCGAGGTCACCGTGTTCGATGTGCAGGGGCTGTCGCCTCTGACGAGCTTCATCGTGATCGCCACGGGCACGTCCGACCGGCAGATCCGCTCGGTGGCGGATGATGTCGCGGAGCTGGGCGGGCCGATGGGATTCAAGCGTTTCGGTAGCGAGCGTGACGAGAACGCGACGTGGGTCGTTGCCGACTTTGTCGATGTGGTGGTGCACCTGTTCGAGCCGGCGATGCGGGCACACTACGACCTGGAGATGTTGTGGGGCGATGCGCCGCGCGTGAGTTGGCGTCGCGGGTGAGACATGCGGAACGCGACACATCGCAGCGTGTGCAACGATCAATGATTAATCAACGAAAAAACCGCGTCGTGTGACGCGTTTTTTGTGGTTGAGTTGTGTGCGTGTGTTACACCGCCGCAGGGGTCTTGCTGGCAAAAATGGGTTGCCGGCCGACGCTGTAGTACGTGAACCCTTCCTCGGCGAGCAGGCCGGGGCGGTAGAGGTTTCGGCCGTCGAAGATGACGGGCTCGACGAGGCGTTTGCGGATGTTGGAAAAGTCTGGCGACTTGAACTCGGCCCAATCGGTGCAGATGAGCAGGGCGGCGGCGCCGTCGAGCATGGTGTACATGTCTTCGCTGTAGGCGATGCGGTCGCCGAGCATCTTGTGGCAGGTCTCGTGTGCGACGGGGTCGTGTGCGACGACGGTGGCGCCGGCGGCGAGGAGCTTCTCCATGAGCGTGATGGCCGGCGCTTCACGGACGTCGTCGGTGCCGGGCTTGAAGGCGATGCCCCAGACGGCGAACTTCTTGCCGGCCAGGTCGTTGTTGAACTGGTGCTTGATCTTCTCGAAGAAGTTGAGGCGTTGCTGCTGGTTGACGTCGTGGACGGACTGGAGCAGGGGGGTGGGAGTGCCGGCGAGCTTGCCCATGCTGACGCAGGCGAGGGTGTCCTTGGG
>DAIOEG010000282.1:0-3776 GCA_036746415.1 Phycisphaera sp.
GCTCGGCTGACGCGGGCTCTGTGAATAAAGCCAGGAGCGGGGTCAGGAGCACAACGGTCGACAAGAGCACGGTCCGAAGAGATGAACCACGCGTTAGATGGTGAATGGCAGATATGTAGGCGAGCATCAGAGACTCCAGAATCATGGGTGCACTGGTGTATCCGTGGCAACAGGCAAAAGCACACCGACAACCTCCGGGTCGTGGGTGTGCAGAGGAGGTTTAGCGAGAGCGGCGACGCAGGCCCAGCAGCATCACAGCGCCTAAGCCACCGAGCATGCCGGGCTCGGGGACGGGCGTGACAGTGAGTCGCACGTTGTCAACGTGGCCGGTGTTGCTGAAGAAGTCGGTGACCGCGATGACGATCGGCTTGAGTTCGTCGCCGGCAACGGCGGTGTAGGTGAAGACGTAGTCGGCCATCACGTCGCGCGGGGCTGCTCCGATGCCTGCGAAGCCAACGGCACCTGGCAGGAAGACGACCTGGTTGCTGCCGTCATAGCCGCCGGTGCCGAACCCGAAGCCGACCCCGTCGCTCGCGTCGTCGCTTGAGAGTGCTCCGGCCGCAATGGTGAGCGTGTAGGTGCTGCCGACGACGAAGTTCTCGCCGAGATTCTGCACAATGTGTCCGCCGATGGGGGAGAGGACGACGCTGCCATCGGTGCCGCCGCTGAAGCCGGCGGTGGCGATGTCTTCGCGGTCACCGAAGGCAAAGGTGGTGTCCCATCCAGCAAGGCCATTGCCGCCGGGCCCGATGTAGTCTGGCCCGGTGGGGACACCCTGTGCCTCGAAGCTGTGGTTGACGATGGTGGCACCCGAGGCCGAGCCGGCTTGGATGGAGAGCAGGGCCAACAGTGATGCCAATCCTATGAAGCGTTGCGACATGACAATCCTCCTGTGTGAAGAACACCTAAAGTGAGACCCGACGCAGACAGGCATACACGCCCGCCGATGTGAATTAGGACAGAACGTCAGAAGCGAGAGACTTGGGCCGTGTGGCCGGGGATCCACTGGACATCGATGCGTACGGAGTCGGCCTCGCCGCCTTCAATCATGTTCAGCAGCATGTGGCCGGCCTGATGGCCCATCGCCCATCGGTCGAACGCGGCCCTGGACAGGCCCGGCCAGGCGATGCGCAGGTCGTCGTCTTCGTCACAGCACGCCAGTCCGAACTGCTGGCCGGGGACTAGGCCCAGCGGCGGCATCGATTGGCCGATCCATCGGGCCAGCGGCGTGCTGGTGGCGACGATGCCGGTGCGCGGGTGCTGACGGATCATGTCAGCAAGCGCGTGATCACGTGGCGTACCGACCGGGTAGACCCACGGGAAAGACCCGCCGTCGTCCAATGCCAGCCCCGCTGCCGAGGCGACGGCCAGCGCCGCTTCGTATCGGGCCGGGTGGCTGTAGTGGCCGGTTGCGTAGGGCTCGAGTGTGGGCCCCATCCAAATGAGGCGTTCGCAGCCGCCCTCCAGCAGCGCCTCGGCCGCCAGCCGACCCGCTGCCGACTCGTCACGCTGGAGGCAGCCCGTGCGCTTCATCACATCGGTGTCGCACCAGACCACCTTGGGCATCACCTCAGGCAGCAGCTCCGGCAAGCTCTGGGGGATCACGTTCACGACGATCATCCCGTCCAGCATCCGCTCGCGGAACACCCGGGACTGTTCCGTGCCACGCAGGCCCTCGTTGACTTCATCGATGTGGATCAAACTGGCGACGTAGCCGGCGTGGGCGACCGCTTCGTTGATACCGACGATGTATTCGAAGGTCGACAAGCCAATAAATCGTAATTCGGCCTCGGCTCGGTTGCGGATGAGCACGCCGACCTGACGGGTGGCGCGGGACTGCATGGCCCTCGCTGCCGCGTTGGGGCGGTACTGCATCCGCTGGGCGATCTCTAGGATCCGGCTGGCCTTGGCGGCGACCTTTGGATAGTTGCCCTTAAGTTGGCCATTGAGCACGCGCGAGACCGTGTTCGGGCTGACGCCCGCCTCGGCAGCGATCTCGTAGATGGTGACCATGGTGGTACGATGCCACAATGTAGGACCGATGTCAAGTGTTTTTGTGACCGATGTCATTTTTCTTGTGTGATCGCTCGAAACGGCGATTTGTGTATTCTTTCTACAGCTTGTAGAGTCGACCCACAGGCCTCGGCGATTGCCGCTGTCCCGGCCTGTGCACACCGCTTCAAGGAATCCCATCATGGCCAAGGCCGCTGGCAATACCAAGCTCCGCGTCGGCATGGTCGGATGCGGCGGGATCTCGGCAGTGCACACCGACGGCTGGCAGCGCATCGACGACATGGCCGAGGTCGTCTGCGTCGCCGACCCCGTGGAAGAGCGCCGAAACCAGCGCGGCGACGACTTCAACCTCCCCGCCGACCGCCGCTTCGCCACCCTCACCGACGCCCTCAAGGCCGGCGTGAAGCTCGACGCCGTCGACATCTGTGCCAACAACGCCGCGCACGCCCCCGTCACCATTGAAGCGCTCGGCGCAGGCCTGCACGTCCTGTGTGAGAAGCCGTTGGCGATGACGCCCCAGCAGGTCAAGGACATGATCGCCGCGCGCGACCGCAGCAACGGCAAGATCCTCATGACCGCCCAGCACATGCGCTTCCAGACCAACAGCAAGCAGATGAGCCAGTACCTCGCCGGCGGCGTGCTGGGCGACGTGTACTACGCCCGCGCCCAGTTCCTGCGTCGTCGTTACCTGCCCGGCCGCATCGGCTTCATCGACCGCAACATCTCCGGCGGCGGGCCGTGCATCGACATCGGCGTGCACATCCTCGACCTGGCGCTGCACTTCATGGGCCACCCCGAGCCCGTCAGCGTCACCGGCATCGCGCCCACCAAGCTGGCCAAGCGCGACGACATCCGCGGCTGGTGGGGCTCGTGGGACCGCGACAAGTACACCGTCGAAGACTTCGCCGCCGGCATGGTCCGCTTTAAGAACGGCGCCGCACTCACACTCGAAGTCAGCTGGCTGGCCAACATCCGCGAGCCCGAGTTCGGCAAGCTCACCCTCATCGGCACCGAGGCCGGCGCCGAGTGGCCGCAGATGGAAATCTTCAGCGAAAACAAGGGAAGCACCACCGACGTCAAGCTCCAATACCCCGATGACAACGTCGGCGGACACCAAAACGAGATCGCCGCCTTCGCCGATGCCATCTTGAACAACAAGCCCTCGCCCGTCCCCGCTGAGCAATCGCTCAACGTCATCCGCATCCTCGACGGCCTGTACCGCAGCCACGAGAGCGGAGCCGAGGTCAAGCTCTGATCAACACCCGAAACCCCCGCGCTAGAGCGCGGGGGTTTCATTGCGTTCAGTTCAAGCCGTCGAAGTCAGCAAAGAGTTTTTTAGCCACAGATAGCCACAGATCGACACAGATTAAGAAAGAAGGGTTTGGCCACGGAAAGCACGGAAGGCACGGAAAAGAACGAACAATCGTGAGACACAGGGTGTGATTGAGCTGAGTGTTTCAGGTGCGCGATTTAACGCTGGGATGGTGTGACTTAAGACAGCGTCACCCGACACAGCGTGGCCCGTTTTCAAATCCTTGAACGTTTCCTTCTGTTCGGTGTCTTCCGTGGCAAAACACTCTCTATCTCATCTGCGTTCATCTGTGGCTGAACCTCTCCCGCTCTTCCCCGCAGCAAGCCCCGCAGCAAGCCCCGCAAAGACCACACCATGGTCAAGCGAACCACCCCCGTCCCCGTCCTCTACCCCACGCGGCAAGTCCACCTGGACTTCCACACCTCCGAGCACATCCGCGACGTCGGAAAGA
>DAIOEG010000283.1:0-3749 GCA_036746415.1 Phycisphaera sp.
GCACGGCTCGAGCGTGCTGCTGACCAGCCACTACATGGCCGACATCACCGCGCTGTGCGAGCGCGTCATCGTCATCGACAAGGGAAGTGTGCTGTACGACGGTACGCTATCGGGCGTGCTCGATCGCTTCGCGCCCTACCGCGAGGTCAAGCTGGAGTTCGCCTCGGCCGTGACCCGCGAGACGCTTGCCGCCTACGGCGAGGTCGAGGAGCACGATCACTTCAGAGCACGCCTGCTCGTGCAACGCGACACACTGGCCCGCGTCATGAACCAACTGCTCGGCGACCTGCCTGTGAGCGACCTGACCGTCACCGACCCGCCCATCGAAGACGTCATCGGCAAGCTGTTCAAACAGGAGATGCCCGGAGCAGAGAATCGCCAAGACGCCAAGGAGGCCAAGGACCGCCAAGAAGAACATGTTTGATTTGTTACGTCTTGGCGGGGCTTCACCTCCTTGGCGTCTTGGCGATTCAACACTTCATCATGACCCGTAAAGCGCGCATCTTGTTGGGCACTTACTACGCCTTCATGCTCGAGTATCGGGGGGAGTTGTTTCTTTGGGCGGTGGTGATGTGCCTGCCGCTTCTGCTCATGGGGCTTTGGACGCAGGCGGCGGAGGGCGGGTCGTTTTCGTTGAGTGCGGTGGAGTTTGCGCGGTATTTCATTGCGGTGTTTGTGATCCGTCAATTGACGGTGGTGTGGGTGATCCACGAGTTTGGTTGGTATGTGACGAGTGGGCGGTTGTCGCCGTGGTTGCTTCAGCCACTTGACCCGGGTTGGCGCTGGGTGTGTGCGCACTTGTCGGAGAAGGTGGCGCGGTTGCCGTTGGCGATGTTGCTGGTGGTGTTGGCGTTGTGTGTGTTTCCGCAGGCTTTGTGGGGGAGCGAGGCGACGCCGGGCGTGTGGTGGCCACACTGGTCGCACGTGGCGTGGGCTGTGGTGATGGTGGAGCTTGCGTGGGCGATCCGTTTCTTGATGCAGTACACGCTGGCGATGCTGGCGTTTTGGCAGGAACGGGTGGACTCGGTGGACTTTGTGATTTATCTGCCGTACTTGTTTTTGTCGGGGATGGTGGCGCCGTTGACAGAGTTCCCCGAGGCGGTCCGCGCGTTGGTGATGTGGACGCCGTTTCCGTATCTGGTGTACGTGCCGGCGATGCTGCTGACCGACGGCGACCGGTTCACTCAGATAGAGCTCGTGCAATCGCTGGGCATCATGCTGCTGTGGCTCGTGGGCCTGTGGCTGCTGAACCGCATCGCGTGGCGGGCGGGCTTGAAGCACTACTCGGCCATGGGGGCGTGATTGCGGAAGGGGCTGAGGGGCTGAGAGAGGAAAGGGGAAGAGACAGACAACGAATCATGAATAACGCAGGATGTACGACATAGATTGCAATGGCATCATGCCACTGTACCTTTGCTTCCTTTAGCCCCTCAGCCCCTTAGCCCCTTGCCCCACCACGATGCACCGTTACCTCCTCACACTCGGTCGGTTCTGGCACGCGTCGGTGGCGGCGGAGCTGGAGTATCGCGTGAACTTTGCGGCGGCGGCGTTGTCGAGCGTCATGACGCTCGGGGGGTCGTTGTTCACGCTATCGTTGTTGTTTCAACACGGGTACGAGCCGGGTGGGTGGTCGTGGAGCAAGGCACTTCTCGTGGTGGGGTTGTTCTCGGTGCTCGAGGGGTTGCAGTCGGCGGTGATGTCGCCCAACCGGATGTTGATTTCGGAGCAGGTGCGTGAGGGGACGCTGGACTTTGTGCTGATGAAGCCGATGGATGCGCAGTGGTGGTTGTCGGTGCGTCGCTTGAGCGTGTGGGGCGTGCCCAACGTGGTGCTGGGGCTGTTCATCGCGGGCTATGCGCTGTGGCTCCACGAGCCAGCGGTGCGGGGGGTGGACGTGCTGGCGGGCGTGGGGATGCTATGCGTGGGGCTGGCGATGTTGTATTGCCTCGGCTTTGTCCTGGCGACGACGTCGATCTGGTTCATCAAGCTGTTCAACATCACGATCGCGATGTCGGCATTACTCGAGGCGGGTCGATATCCGATCCCGGCGTACCCGTGGGCGTATCAGGTGCTGTTCACGTTTGTCCTGCCGGTGGCGTTTATGACCAGCGTGCCGGCGGAGGCGATGACCGGCGGGCTGGGCTGGGGCTGGGCGCTGGGGGGTGTCCTGATGTCGGCGGCGCTGTTTGGCGTGACGCGGTGGTTCTGGGGCTTTGCGCTGCGGTCATACTCGTCGGCGAGCAGTTGAGAACGCTTGTGTTGGAGTGAGAGCCAGACGCTTTGCTCGGGGACTCGCTCAGCGTCGGCGTGTGTATCGTGTGAGGTGGTTTGTGGTGCAATTGTTATCTTGCACGGATGGGCGTTGCGTTTATTGGGATCGCGTTTCTGATCGGCATGCTCGCGGTCGTGCTGGCGTGCGTAATCGGGCTGGTGGTGCTTTGGTGGAAGGCGGTGGCGAAGCCAAAGGGCAGCGGCGAGCCGAGCTGCGGGAAGTGCGGCTACGTCGTGAAAGGGTCGAGCACGCTGTTTTGCCCGGAGTGCGGCTCGGACTATCGCATCGTGGGGATCGTGTCGGCGATGCAGAAGCGTGGCGTGCCGGTGTGGTTGTTTTTGCTGCTGTGGACGGTGCTGTTGCCGTTGCCCAGTTGCGTGGGCTCGGGGCTGCTGATCGCGGTGGGGCCGAAGGACTCGTATCCGGTGGTGAACATGTCGCTTTCGCCGGTGTCGGGGCTGTATCAGACGCTGGACATCAACAGCAACATGTCTGGCGGGAAGGTATCGGGCTGGCAGGCGTTTTGGGGCGGGGCGGGGGGCTCGCGGACCTGGATCATGGTCAACACGCGGGCCCTGTCATCGCCTGTGGGCGGGAACACGCCCGCACGAACATTTGCGAGCATGGGAGTGGACACCGCGTCGATGCAGTACGACCCGACGATGAGCATGCTGCACCACTCGCCGGGCGCGACGATGCCGACGAGCCCGCAGGCGTTTGACGAGTCGGCCGCGGTGATGCTGATCGAACAAGTGACGGCGACCAACGGCGACCCGCGTGTCATGGACGAAGCGCGCGAGCTGGTGTCGGTGGTGCGTGCGTACCCCACGCAGGGGCTGACGACCAACCTTCAGCACTTCACGGTGTTGAACAACTACAACTACACGCACGACGAGCCGAGTGCGTGGTGGATGGTCGTGTCTGTGCTGGTCTGGCCGGCGCTGTGGGTGGCGGGGATCGTGGTGTTTCTGGTCTTGAGGAGACGTCGGTATCAGCGCGAGTCGTGAAGCAAGCCAGTCTTCGGGGGGGGTGGGGTTGTGCGGGTTGGGTTATCGATACGGCGTGATGCGGCCAACGCATCGTTGTTTTTGGTGCGGCGTTGTGGTGGTGATTCAGCGGGCGGGTTGGTGGGTCGATGCGACACATGGGGGACATCGTGCGCGGTTTGCGTGCGTGGAGGATCGGTGTTGCTGAATTGGCGATGGACAACGCGTGAGTTGCTGGGTGCACTGGCGGCGTGTGTCGCACTTGCTGTGCCATCGGCGATGGGGGGCGGGCTTGCCGAGGGGTTCTTGGTGTTGACGGACCGTGATCAGCCGGAGAGGCGGATCGTGTGGGCGTACGACGCACAGGGGCAGACGTGGGCGATTGATCATTCGCAGGGATGGGGCGTCATGCCAATGGGTACGGCGGGTGATGCGTTGGCCTGGCGTTCGTGGGTGCATGTGACATCCCAGGCGCGAGTGTCGGCCTCAAC
>DAIOEG010000284.1:0-211 GCA_036746415.1 Phycisphaera sp.
TGGGTGTAGGGGAAGTATGGGTGGTTTGGGAGGTGACTTGGCCGTCGGGGAAGACGGTGGTGAGGTGCTGGGCTTGCAGTGCGGCTTGGGCGGTGCGGAGGGGCTTGCCGTTGGGGCCGAGGGTGTAGGTGTAGCCCCGGTCGAGCACGCGGTGCGGGGCGACAGCTTCGAGGTGGCGTTGCAGCGCGACGAGGCGGTTGCTCGCCTGGGT
>DAIOEG010000284.1:221-3745 GCA_036746415.1 Phycisphaera sp.
AAGCGTTGCGTGGGTGCAGCCGTGAGGCGTCGGGCTTGTTGATCGATGGCATTCCGGGCCTGCCGGAGGCGCGGGGGCAGGAGGTGTAGGAGTCGGCGTTGCGCGGCGTCGAGCTGCGAAGCGGCGCGCTGAACGAGGCGCTTCGGGTTGGCGAGCAAGGGGTGCCGGCCCGCGGCGTTCACGCGGTGGGTGGCCAGGTCGAGCCGGCGGTGGAGCTGGAGCGTGAGGCGTCGGCGGAGCTGTGTCAGCTGGTCGTCCAGAGCGCTTTGGTCGGGGATCAGGGTCATGACCGCCTGCGTGGGCGTCGCACAACGCGCGTCGGCCACCAGCTCGGCAAGGGTGGTATCCGTCTCGTGGCCGATGGCCGCAACAAGAGGGAGCTTGCAATGAAACACAGCGTCAATCACGGGCCGTTCGTTGAAGGCCCAGAGGTCTTCGAGCGAGCCGCCGCCGCGCGTGAGCAGGACGGCGTCGATGCGCAGCGACGGGCCGTGCTTGCTCAAGAGGTGCAGTGCCCGCGCGATCTGCGGCGCAGCGTCGGCCCCCTGCACACGCACGTCGTAGAGCAGCAGTTGACAGCCCGGCCAGCGCTTGGCGGCGGTGTTGATCACATCCTGCAACGCGGCCCCGCTGCGCGAGGTCACCACCGCAACACGACGGGGCAACAATGGCAACGGCTTGCGATGCACCGGGTCGAACCAGCCCTTGTCGCGCAGCTCCGCCGCGAGCTGGCGCAGCTGCAACTCCAACGCGCCCTGGCCGATGGGTTCGAGCGACTCGACGTAGAGCTGGACGGTCCCCTGTGCGTCATAAAAATCGACCCGGCCGGTGGCGACGACCTGCAACCCATCACGCACGGGGAAGCGCATCTTGCGGGCGGAGCTGGCGAACATGACGCATCGGAGCGTGGCCCCCTGGTCCTTGATGGAGAAGTACCAGTGCTGACGGTCGGAGAAGTTGCTGACCTCGCCGAGGATGCGCAGCTTGGGCGGCAGGTGCTCGGTGAGGGCACGCTTGATGACGGCTGCCGCTTGCGACACGCTCATGGGCGCATGCGCAGAAGACCCCGAGCCGCGCGGATCGAGCGAGTCGCTGGCCGGGGGCGTGGGCGTGGTGGGCGGCGGGTTGTAAGGCAGTTGGGCCAAGGTGTCTCGGGTGGTGTCTCGGGTGGTGTCTCGAAAAGAGTGTCTGTGCAATCAAGCGCGTTGAAACTTGAACACGAGGTCGAACATCGAAGCACCCACGTTCTTTGCGACGTGTTCATCCTTGATCATCGCGACGTTGAGCGTGTCACACCGCAGCTGCGCGTGGTAGTTGCTCTCGACGCCCCGGCCCATGCCCTCCAACACCACCAGCTCCACCGGCAGCGACGCGCACGCCTTCGCCAGGTCGGGACTGACGCGGCGCAGGTCGATCAGGGGCGCACGGTTGCCGCTGGGGATGAGCTGCAGCTTCGCGCTGTGGAGCGCTTCGCGCAGCACCGCGTCGCCGTCAGCGGCGTGTTGTACGAGCGGGACGAGTTCATCGTGCGTGATGTCGTTGAGCGAGGGCAGTGTGTTGGCGGTGAGGACGACGGTGGTGCCGAGCTTGAGCAGCTCGCGCGCGAGGGGCAGCATGCCCAGCGTCACATCGGGCCCGGCATTGTCCACGAACAACACCGCGGCGCGGTACGGCGTGTGCTTGCGGGGGTCGAGCCGGTGGCACCAGTCGTCGAGCCCATCGTTGAACCACGGGCGTGGCTTGAGCTTCGAGCGGACGGCGTGGAAGTCGGTCCGGCCGGCGTTGTGCAGGTTGATGGTGGAGGTGGCGCCCAGGTCGTAGATGTTGCCCGCGAGGATGCCTTGAGCAACGGCAACACGTCGGGCATCGTCGTCCAGCGCGTCGAGTTCACGCAGCAGCGCGGGCAACAGCGCGAGGGCTTTTTGGTTTTCGATCTGCTTGGCGAGTCGGTAGGCATCATCGATGCCGGCGTCGTCGAGCACATCTTCGCGGGACCAGCAGATGTGAAGGACATCCAGCCGACCAAACGCGTCGGGCTGATCGGTGACGCGGTCCAGCCAACGGTGGAACTCCTGCCGGGCTTGCTCGCTTCGCCGTCGCACATCCGCCTCGTCCGCGTGTCGCTCGGCGGCTTCCAGTGCGTAGTGCGAGAGCAGCGTGTCGAAGTGACGACGAAACAGGTCGAGCCAATACCCACGGGCATCCGCATCCGCCGTCAGATCCATCGCGCACGGCTGGTAACCCACGGGGTCGCGGAGCAACGGGAAGGCAACAACGTCTTCAAGCGTCGGAGGCATCGGAGGAGTTTAGAGCACCACGCCCGGGCGTTCCGTGAAGATCGCCTTGCAGACGGCAGGCCGTTGAAACCGCAGAGGACGCAGATGGGTCGGAACGAGTCCGAGCAACAAGGCAACACGCTGCGTGAATCTCAACAATCTGCGACATCTGCGCCATCTGCGGTTTCAAACTGTCTTTGCAGAGGGCCAGACGCTTCGCCGGGGGACCTGCTTAGCGTCGGCGTGCGGATTGATATGTGTTCACCAAGACCAGAGGCAGGTGATTGCGCCGTGGTTGGGTTTGGCAAGTGGGCCTTGCTGCATGGTGTAGACCGGGGCGTGGGGCGAGCAGAAGAGTCGCAATGGGAGCGTCATCTCGCCCAGGCCACGCGAAACAAGCGCGACAGTGTCGCGGTGGCGGAGCTTGCCGGTGGTGAGGTGCAGGGGCAGGGGCGAGCTGTTGCGGAGCGGCTTTGCGTTGGGCAGGCGGATCTGCCCGCCGTGCGTGTGGCCGGCGAAGACGATGTCGATGCCGATGTCCGCCGCGTTGGCCAGCGTGTCGGGGAAGTGCGAGAGCAGCAGGCGTGGCGGGCGGTCGGGGTCGTTGGGGTGTGCCAGCCGGGGCTGATCGGGAGCGGTGGCGCTGAGCGTCAGAGCGACGGCGTCGGGGTGCACCCGGCCCTGTGTGTGCAGGCCCCACAAGTCGATCGGGCCGTTGGACGCTTGGACGCGTACAGTCTGATTGAGCAGCCAACGGACGGCGGGCAGCTCGCGCTGCGCGCGTTGCACAAAGTCGGGCGAGTCGTGGTTGCCGAACACGCCGAAGGTGCCCAGCGTCGGGGTGACGCGGTCGGTGAGTTGTTGGAGCAGGTCAAGCGCGGCTGGTTCATCGCCGGGGTGGGTCATGTAGTCGCCGGTGAGCAGGAGCAGGTCGGGCTGGGCGCGGGCGAGCTCGTCGATGAGGACGCGGTGGCGTTTGCGGGGTTTGCGGCAGTGGGTATCCGAGACGTGCGCGATGCGCAGGCCTACAAGTGCGGCCGGCCAGCGGGGGACGGTCAGGTCGAGGGGCTCGACCAGTCGTGTGCGTGCGTGCGATGGGCCGGACATGCGGGCAGTGTAGATCGAACGGTTTGCTGGATGGGAGAAAGCGTTTGGAGCCGCGGGTGGACGCGGATGGACGCGGAATAGAGAGAGCATGGATAAGAGTGGAGATCGAACAACGCAGACTCGACTTCAGATGCTTTTCTC
>DAIOEG010000285.1:0-3742 GCA_036746415.1 Phycisphaera sp.
GCCGAAGGCGATCTTGTCGTCCATGCTGTGTCGGTAGCCGTGCATCCCGCCGAAGTAGAGTTTGTGGGAGCCGAAGCGTTGGGTGATCTGGTCGAGTGCTTGGGCGATTCGTTTGGGTTTGTCGGATTGTGTGAAGAGGTGGCCGGTGGCGGTGGCGCGTGGTTCGAGTTGGGAGACGATGACGCCGACCTTGCGGGGCTTGGCGTGGGTGGTGAGTGCGCGGCAGGCGGGGTGTTGCCAGAGGCGCTCGAAGTGTTGGAGGAGGGTGGTGGTGTCGTCGATGCCGGGGAGCGCGATGGCGTCGGCCCAGGCGGAGCCGTCGTCGAAGGAGATTTGGGCGTGGAGTGCGTGTGCGACGTAGGCGTGTTGTCGGAGGCGGGCGGCGAGTTTGTGGAGGAGGCGTGTGAGGATGCCGTGGGCGCCTTCGCGGGTCCGCAGGCGTGGGTCCAGGACGTTGGAGTGTCCCATGGAGCGTCGCTGGTGGGCGGGTTCGGGGGTGTCGATGCCGTGGAAGCCCATCCACCAGTGGTCGGCGGTGACGGAGCCCCAGATGGCGCGGGCTTGCGGCTTGGTGAGGTTCCAGAGGTCTTCGACGCTGTTGACGTGATGACGTCGGAGTCGTTGGTGCATACCGCTTCCGATGCCCGCGAGGTCCTGGAGCTGGAGGTGTGCGAGCTTGTGCGGGAGGTCAAGGGTGTCCAGGACGGTGAGGCCGTCGGGCTTGTGGAGGTCGCAGGCGATCTTTGCGAGCAGGCGCGTGGGCGCGATGCCGACGGAGCAGGTGAGGCACGGGCCCACGTCTTGGGCGATCTGTTGCTTGATGCGCATGGCCAGTGCGCGGGCGGCGTCGGGCGGCTGTTCGAGCGGCGCGAGTCGCACGGCCCATTCGTCGATGGAGTAGACCTTGAAGCACGGCGCGTGCTGCTCGCAAGCAAGGAGCAGGCGCTTATGGAGCGCGACATAGAACGCGGGTCGGGCCTTGACCAGGGCGATGCCGGGGCAGAGCTGGCGGGCGTCGCGGACACGGGTGCCGGTGCGGATGCCGGCACGCTTGGCCTCGATGCTGGCGGCGATGATGCTCGTGTGCTCGGAGTCGAGGGGGATGACGCCGACGGGCCTGCCGCGCAGGGCGGGGCGGTCCTGCTGCTCGGCCGAGGCGAAGTAGCTGTTCATGTCGATAAAGAGCCAGCGGAGCACCGTCACCTCCAATCCGATCAAAGACCGAACAGATGATGAGGGCGGGGGGCGGTGGTGTCAAGGGGGAGGGGGCGGGAGATGCCAGACGCTTCGTCATCAAGGCCCTCCTCAGCGTCGGCGTATCGGAGAGTAATCAGCCGGGTTTCTTGGCGGGTTTGGTGGGTTTTTCGGGTTTGGAGGCGGGGGTGGTTGCCGCTGGCGTGGCGGGGGTTTTGGAGGTGTCGGCGGCGGGAGTCGTGGCGGGGGTGGTGGACGGGGAGGACGCGTCGCTGTCGGCCTTGGCGGATTGCTTGTAGCCGGCGCTTCGGTAGTCGGTCTCGTAGAACCCGCCGCCCTTGAAGAGGATGCCCGCGCCGGTGCCGATGAGTCGGCGGAGCTTGGGCTTGCCGCACGCGGGGCACTTCTTCAGCGTCTTGGCGGTGATGGCCTGGAACTCTTCAAACGCGTGGTTGCAGGCGTCGCAGACGTAGTCGTAGGTGGGCATGTTAATTCCAGATTTGGCGATTTGGCGATCGATTGGGCAATGGGTCCACGTCACGCTCTCGTGCGCGATGTCCGATCAATCGCCACATCGGTCAATCGCCATATCACAACATCACTGCGCGACGCTGACCTGTGCGGGTCGCACGGGCGTGTCGTTGACGTAATAGCCGGGCATGAGGGTCATGACGACGTGCTGGCTGGGCACGGTGTCGTGCGGCTGGTGCATGAGCGCTTCGTGCTTCATGGGGTCGAACTCTTCGCCGGGGGCGACGACGACCTTGGACACGCCGAACTGCGCGAGGGCCTTGACGATCTCGTCGCGGATGGAGCTGATGCCACCGAGCAGGTCGGCCGAGCTGATCTTGTCGGGCGCGACTTCGAGGGCGCGGTCGAAGTGGTCGAGTGCGGTGACCATGGCCCGGGCGATATCGACGGTGCGCTGGTGGCGGGTCTGCTCGAACTCGCGGGCGCTTCGCTTCACGTAGTTCTGGTAGTCGGCGACGTTGCGCAGCAGCTTCTCATTGAGCTCGTCCCGCTGGGCCCGCAGCTGCGCTAACTCGGCAGACTCGGCCGACGCTGCCTGTTCCATCGCATCATCTTCGGGGCTGATGTCGAACACGGGCGCATCGTCGCGTTCATCGTCCATGCGGAAGTTGTTTTGGTCGTCTTGTGGTTCGTGATTCATGCGTCACCTCCGGCTCCGAGGTAGGTCTTGAACTTGTCCCAGAAGCCCTGGTGTTCGGGCATGGCGCTACGGTCCTGGCCCTGCGTCTGCGCGAGCTCGGTGAGCAGTTCGCGTTGGCGGGCCGTGAGTTTCTTGGGCACTTCGAGGGTGAGGACGACGATGAGGTCGCCGCGCTTGCCCGTGCGGAGGTTGGGCAGGCCGTGGTTCTTGATGCGAGCCAGGTCGCCGTGCTGCGTGCCCGGCTCGATCCGAAACGGCACGGACTTGCCGTCGAGCGTTGGCGCATCGACGTTCGCGCCAAGCGCCGCGTGCGTGTAGCTCATCGGCATCTTCAGGATCAGGTGGTCGTCTTCACGCAGAAACAGCTCATGCTCCTCGATGCGGACGACGACATGCAGGTCGCCGCGCGGCCCGCCGTTCATCCCCGGCTCGCCCTCGCCCTGCACGCGGATGGCCTGGCCATCACGGATGCCGGCGGGGACCTTGATGGACAGCTTGCGTTTCGTGGGCACCCGGCCCCGGCCTTTGCACGCGGTGCACGCCTCGGCGTAGCGCTTGCCCGCGCCGCCGCATGCCGGGCACGTGACCACCATCTGGAAAAACCCCGCGCCCTGGCGGACCTGGCCGACGCCGCCACAAGTGACGCAGGTCACCGGCTGCGTACCGGGCTTGCCGCCGGTGCCTTTGCAGGTCTCGCAGATGTCTTGCCGTGTGAACTCGAGGTCTTCATCGCTGCCGGTAAGCGCGTCTTCGAGGGTGATGACGACCTGCGTTTCGAGGTCGTATCCGCGCTGCGGCCCGGCGGACGAAGCGCGTCGCCCGCCGCGCTGACCACTGTTGCCCATGCCCCCGCCGAAGATGTCCTCGAACATCGAGAAGATGTCCTGGGCGTTCATGTGCGAGAAGTCGTGACCCGCCGCCCCGCGGAGGCCCTGGTGGCCGTGCTGGTCGTAGCGTGCGCGTTTGTCGGTGTCGGTGAGGACTTCGTAGGCCTCTGCACACTCTTTGAACTTCGCCTCGGCGTCGGCGTTGCCGGGGTTTCGGTCGGGGTGGAACTTCATGGCCATCTTGCGATAGGCGCGCTTGATCTCCTCGCCGGACGCGGAGCGTTCAACACCGAGGATCTCGTAGTAATCGCGTTGCGTGGCCATGGGGCGTGAGTCGTGGGTCGGGGTGCGTGTGAGTCGGGGCGGGAGGGAGGCGGGTCAGTTCCTGCGTGTCTGGCCGACTCACGAAGCCCGACTCAAGACTCACTTGCGCCAAAAGGGCCAGCGCTCTTTCGAACGTTGGCCCGGTGTGTGTGTTCAACTCAGGCCACCGCGCCGTTGACCGGCTCTTCGCCGTCCTTGAGGTCGGTGACGAGCACGTTGGTCGTGA
>DAIOEG010000286.1:0-3727 GCA_036746415.1 Phycisphaera sp.
CACGTCGCCCAGCAGGTTCTGGCTGTGCATCCGCACCAGCACCGGCTCATCAATGTCCCGCGTCTGGCCCGACGCGTCCCGCCTGCCGACATCGCCGCAGACAAGTGCGACGTGCGGGAACGGGTCCACCGCCGACTCGTACGCGATGAGCCGCCACGTGCCCAGGTCGTTGGTGAACTCCGCCTCATCGACGCGTCGGACGAGCTGGTCGCGTTCGAGCCGGTATTGGATGACGTCGGCCACGCTGCACATCTTGAGGAGGTGCTGCTTGCACAGCGCTTCGAGCTGCGGCTGACGCGCCATCGAGCCGTCGGCGTTCATGACTTCGATGCCCACCGCCGCGGGTCGCAGGCCCGCGAGGCGCATGAGGTCGACCATGCCCTCGGTGTGCCCGGTCCGCACGAGCGTCCCGCCGTCGCGCGCGCGCAGTGGCTGCACATGTCCAGGCCGGTCAAAGTCGATGGGCGATGCGTCCGCCGAGGCGAGGCGTTGTACCGTCACCGCGCGGTCGTGCGTCGAGACGCCCGTGGTCACGCCGAAGCGTGCAGCCGCATCCACCGTGACCGTGTAGTTGGTCCCCCGCTGCGTCGTGTTCACCACGTGCGGCGCGGGCAGTTGCAGCCGGTCACACGTCGGCCCGTCCAGCGCGACGAACAACATCCCCCGGCCCTCGCGCAGCATGAAGTTCACCACCTCGGGCGTCGCAAACTCGGCGGCACACACCAGGTCGCCCTCGTTCTCCCGGCCCTCGTCGTCGGTCATCACGATCATCCGACCCAGCCGAAGCTCCTGCAAGATGTCATGAATCGCATACATCATGTTAGAGAGTAGCCACAGACGCCCCCGCATGAAGCCCACGCTGCAACGCTGCGTGGGGTCCGCCTTCATCCACCGCCAACATGGGCAAGCACCGGAATAGGCAACCCCAAAAAGTTAGCCAAGAGCTTCGGCCCTTCAACAGTCAAAAAGCTCTCAGGGTGGAACTGGACACCCTCCAGCGGGGCATCGCCGCCCGGCAGAGCGCCCGGCCTCGCGCGCAACCCCATGATGACCCTCTCACCATCATCGTCCGTCCACGCGCTGACTTCAAAGCGCGTGTCGTCGAAGCTCTCGACCGTGACGACCAGCGAGTGGTAACGCGTCGCCGTGAACGGGTTGGACACCCCCCGGAACAGGCCCTTCCCATCATGCGAGATGGGCGATGTCTTGCCGTGCATGAGCTTGCGGTGGCGTGTGACGACCATGCCGAACTGATGCCCGATCGACTGATGCCCCAGACACACCCCCAGCACCGGTACCCGCCCCGCAAACGCCTCAATCATCGCGCAGCTCACCCCCGCCTCCCTCGGCGAGCACGGCCCCGGCGACACAATCACATGCGCCGGCTGCATCGCCAACGCCTCCTCCACCGTGATCTTGTCATTACGCACCACCCGCATCGGCAACTCACCCGGGTCCCGCCCCGAAGCCACCAGCAACTCCCCGATCCGCTGCACAAGGTTGTAGGTGAAGCTGTCGTAGTTGTCGATCAACAGAATCAATCGCTCGCTCCTCGATGGGTGCCACCCCAAAGTCCTTAGCATAACCTGCCCCCGGAAGTGCGAGAAGGCGTTCAACCAACCACACCATGCTTCTCGCGGGCGTCGCCGGTCAACTGCAGCCGGTGGTTAGGCCTCTCCGTCCTCAATGATCACAACTCTCAGACCTCTTGATTCATACCAGCGAAGAAAATACGAACTGAGTGATGATTCAATTTCCTCCGCCCATTTGATTGCGGGTTCAGTCAAAAACTTACGAAACCGAGGGTCAAAATAATCACGCTGATAGTGGAACGCGCCGTTGCGAAAGCGCCGCAATAGATCGACGTGTTCAGAAGTTAAGAGCAAATCGACTGCCGAATCAGATAACTGCAGCTCTTGATAACCTTCAACGACTGTGTAAAGAATAGAAAAACGCATCGAAACGTACATAAAAGGCTTTATGAGCCATCGATTAAAGCTGCCGCTTTCCGGGGGTTCGCCTTGTTTATCGACAGTGTCGTAGAAATGATCCCTCATGTTGAGAGACCAAATTAGGTACCGATGTAGGGCACGAACATCGGCTTCAGTCGCTGGCATGAATAGGCCTAACGAAAAAGGCTCAGTTGCCGGCCGCCTGCGGGAGCAGGCATCCAACTGACCACTGGATGCTCCATCTTCCGGGGGCGGGCGTCGCCGGTCAAGTGCGACCTGTGGTGACCTGCCGGGCTTGCCGTTGCTTGATCCGGGGGGTGTTGATGAGCAGGATCAAGCGGCGGCTTCCTGGCCGGGTTGGCGTGCCGGGCGGCCGTGCAACATCCCTTGGACGCTCAGGTCTTCGTCGAGGTCGGGCCAGTGGATGCTGATGCCTCCGCCGAGGAGTTGCCAATGTTGAAGTTGAGATGGGGTTGCGTGGAGCAGGCGGGGGTACCAGACGATGGGGGTGCTGATGACTCGGCCATCGGACAGGCGGACGGTCAGGGCGTCGTCTGTTGCGGTGATGTCGATTGCCCGCGGTTCATCATGCTGGACCGAAGTGTTCATGCCACGCCTCCATCAATGCTGGTTCGTGTTCTGTGATGATATCGCGGAGCGCCCGCAGGTCGTGGGCGGCGAAGCCGTGGTTGCTTGCGAGCCGGACGGGGGCGAGCCAGAACTGGGCGGACGCCTGATCGCGCTGAACGTGGATGTGCGACGGCTCGTTGCCTTCGTTGGAGTAAAAGAAAAACCGGTAGGGTCCGATCCGCATCACCGTGGGCATCGATGTTCTGCTCCGTTGGATGGCGTTACGAATAGTCACGGATCGTCACCCCACCACGAGATTCACCAGCTTGCCGGGGATCACGATCTGTTTGCGGATGGTTTTGCCTTGGAGGTGGGTGGCGACGTTGGGGTCTTCTTTGGCGGCTTGGAGGACGGTGGCTTCGTCGGCGTTGGCGGGGACGGTGACTCGGCCGCGCAGCTTGCCGTTGACCTGCACGGGCAGTTCGAGCGTGCTCTCGACGAGCAGGGCGGGGTCGAAGTTGGGCCAGTCGGCGGTGGTGACGCTTGTGTCGTGCCCCAGGTGCTGCCACAGCTCCTCGGCGATGTGCGGGGCAAGCGGCGCGAGCATCCGCACCATCGGTTGAGCAACGCCGCGCGGCGTGCCGGCGAGGGGCACCAGCGCGTTGTTCAGCTCGATCAGCGCCGCGATCGCAACGTTGAAACTCATCGCGTCCATCGCATCGGTCACCCGCGCAATCGTCTTGTGCAACAGCCGACGCAGCTCATCGCTCGGCTCATCATCGACGATGCGCAAAGCGCCGGTCTCGGCATCGATGAAGTTCCGCCACAGCCGGTGCAGGAAGCGGTGCACGCCCACGATGTCGCTGGGGTTCCACGGCTTGCTCTGGTCGAGTGGGCCCATGTACATCTCGTACAGCCGCAGCGTGTCGGCCCCGTACTGCTCGCACACCTCATCGGGCGCAACCGCGTTTTTCAACGATTTTCCCATCTTTCCGTAACGCTCGGTGACGGGCTTGCCCTCGAAGAAGAACGATTGGTTGGGCTGGCCTTGGACTTCGTAGGCGGGCTTGCCGTCGGCATTGGTGACGTCGATGGCGGGGACGTAGATGCCGCGTTCATCGAGGTAGGCGTAGGCCTGGATGTAGCCCTGGTTGAAGAGCTTGGCGAAGGGTTCGGGCGTGCTGACGTGGCCGAGGTCGTAGAGC
>DAIOEG010000287.1:0-3726 GCA_036746415.1 Phycisphaera sp.
TGGGCGATCCGGCGGTGGCCCAGTTCCAGGAGGTGCTTGGTTGCGAGGTAGCCCGCGTGCTCGTGATCAGTGGCGACCAGCGGCGCATCCACGTCTTCGACACGACGATCCAGCACCACGACCGGAAACCCGGTCTGGCACAGCGCCCGGGCCTGCTCCCAAAGCTCGGCATCATCCCCCAAGAGCAGCAACGCGCCGCTGAATCCCGCCTCGCGCAACTGGTCCAGGCGCACATGCTCCAGCCCGCTAGAAGGATCGCTGGACCGGGCCGCCAGCCGATAGCCCGAGCCCTTGAAACAGCCCTCGGCACCGCGCAACAACCCCATCGCCAACATCGAGTCGAACTCCGACGCGACCATGGCCACCCGCTTGATCCCCTGACTCAACGACAGCTCGCTCTCCCTGCCGGCCGGTTGACCAGCCCGCCCCTCGGCCTGAGATCCCTCCTCGGTCCCCGGCTCCGATCGCCCCACCAGAAACGTCCCCCGCCCCGCCTGGCGCACCACCACCCCCTGGGCATGTAACTCGTTCAGTGCACGAGAAACCGAATAACGCGAAACCCCGACGGACCGTGCGATCTCCACCTCGTTGGGGAGCCGTACGCCCGGAGGGTATCGCTCGATGATCGAGGCTTTCACGAGCTGAGGCCCGCCGCGGCGAGGTGCAGTAGTAGCAGCCATGGCTCCTAATATACTATATTTTGATTGTGTGTCAATTTTAGCTGGCGGGCCCGTGATGCGGCGATGTCCATATTGCCGGGCTGTACGCCATTGAACCCCTTGACGTAGCGGACCGTGTCTTGAAGCCAAGCTTCCTATGAGTGCTTGTAGAAGGCAGAAACCTGTCACACTCGCGGCTCTTCCGTGGGCCCTCGCCGATCATTCCTCAATTGTTCTCCCCGCCTCGGTTGAATGAGAACAGCGTGCTGGATCAGACTGGCATGAAGCTGGAGTGAAAAAATCCACGTGCAGCTATGTTGACATAATATTATTGATGAGTAATAGTATATTACAATATGGTCAAACCGGCGGAGCGTGAGGTAGCCGTGCGTCTTCGATTGCCCGGGCTGACGTCTGGAACACCCACCGCCCACCACACGCATCGCCAAGAAAGCACTCCAACGCTTGAGGCCGGCGAAGATTCGGGGTTGCTCCTTCATGTTTCGAATCACGGGACCGCGACGGTCGTTCGGATTCGGCCCTAAAATATCGCTTCGACAACAACAATCCTTTCACAAGTAGTGATATGACGACCTTGCCGCAGACCATGCCAACCTCGACCCGATGCGAAGTGCATCAGCTCTATCTGCCGACCTACCCAACACGTCGCAGGTCAGTGCTGCCTCCGTTGTACGACATCGACAATGTCTATCACTTTTCAACTTATCCCTACTCAGGTAGCTTCACAAACGATGCCCCCGAGTTGAAAGGTCACAAAGTCGTTGAGATCACCAACGGCCTGCTGAAGGTCACGGTGATCCCCGACCTTGGCGGGCGGATCTATCAGATCGAGGATGTTCAGACCGGCTGCTGCTATCTGCACGAGAACCGCTGCGTCCGCCCGACGCGCGTCCCTCCGACGTGGGACTTCATCAGCTTGGGGATCGAGTTCAACTTCCCCTACGCCCACTCTCCGACGGGCCGGCTGCCTGTGGGTTACGAGCTGATCTCGGACCCTTCGACGGGGATGGCGGGTGTTGCGGTGGGCGAGGTCGAGCGTCAGTGGGGGCTGGGCTGGCGAGCGGAGGTTCGGCTGTATCCCGGGAGCCGTGCGGTGTGGGTGTGTGTGCGCTGCTGGAACCCGACACAGACACCACGGGATGTTCAGTGGTGGAGCAACGCGGCGCAGCCCGGCGGTGCGGATGCAGAGTTCATCTTCCCCGATGAGCCGATCATCGCCCATATCGATGGCGAGGGCAATGGTCACTGGCCTCATTTCAACGGGATCGACCTGCGGTATCACCGCAACTACGACCGCATGGTGGGGGCGTTCATCGAGCCCAGTACGACGGACTACTTCGGCATCTGGCACGCGGTGCGTGGCTGGGGGCTGTTGCACCTGGCGGACCCGACGCAGCTGCCGGGAAAGAAGCTGTGGAGCTTCGGCCACAGCGGGCCTACGTCGGACTGGTCGCTGACCATGACCCGCGACGGCGACACGAACGTCGAGATCCAGTCGGGGCTGCCGCCAACGCAGTCGGCCAAGCACCGCCTGGAGCCGCGGACGAGCTTCTCGTTCTGCGAGGCGTGGGTGCCCGTGGACGACAGACAGGTGTTTGATGACGGCCATCGACCCAGCTTCGCGGAGATGTCCGAACAAGCCGGGCTTGATCTCCACGTACCATCGATCGCTCCAATACGGCAAGATGACCTGGCATCGGATCGATGGTCGGATCTCATCAACTTGTATCAGAACGCGCGACATGAACCGACTGCATTGGCGCAACTCGAGCCCGGTCTTGCAAACGATTGGCCCCCAACGGGGATGGACTTGGAAGCACCGCTTCGATGGGCATGTGGATGCAGAGGCGGGTTTTGGTGGTACGCCTTGGGCGTTTACCTGGCGGGGACGGATCGACTGGAAGATGCGGTCAAGATGCTTCGCTCCGCGATCGATCACACTGCCAGCGATGACAACAACTTGGTGCGTGCGGTGCTCGGGCTCGTGCTGTACAGAGGGCTTGGGCGATTGAACGAAGCCAAGCCCGAGCTGCTGGCATCGGCCCGTCTTCTGCATGACCCTGAACTGCTGCGACATGCAGACGAACTGCTCAAGGCCCAGGGCGATCTTGCTGGGAGGAAGGCGCTCCTGTCTTGCTGGCCCGAGGATGCCAGAGGGATCGAAGTGAGGGCGGGGGTCCTTCTTGACGAGGGTGACTTTGTGGGATGCCTGCGGCTGCTCGAAGAGTACCGGTGGGAAAGACACCATTGTCGATATGTACGAACAAAGCTGTGGCGAACCGCACATGAACGACTCGGGCTGCCGATTGAGCCCGTCCCAGCATTACTGGGAGAAGACCCTTATGTCGTATCCGCTTGATCGACTCTGAGGTTACCCACGCACGGAACCAATTTTCACATGTAAACCGTACCTCACCTCCGCTCCAGATGCATACAACTCAAAGAGAGGTGTTTTGCTTTTAATAAGGATCGTGTTGCCAAGAACTCTTGTTTTTTTGTTTCATTAAAAAGTCGTCCCTGATAAACCCTCTTTATCCCAGCACGAGGGGTGTTGAGCGGGTCCAACTCCGGCGGATCGACGTGATCCATGTCTGCATCAGCCATCTCCACCCCGCGTACCAAGGATGTTGCCGCAGGCCGGCCAGCAGTTTGCGGAGGTTGAAGCCAAGCGCCGCGCCCAGGGCGTTGAGTTGATCGCCCAATCGCCCCTTTAAGTGACAGCGTCCCATCCGATGATCGTGCTTGAGGTGGCCGATGACCGGCTCGATCGATTGGCGACGCTTGAGCTTGCGACGCAGCGTGCGGCTTTGTTTCACGCGGTGACGGTCGTGCGGCGAGACCACGTCCACGCCCAACCCGCCCGGCCCCATGCCCGCATCGTGGCCGCGGTCGCCGCGGTCGGTCCACGCCCGCTTGATCGTCCGGCCCGTGCGTGTCGTCGTGTCGCAAAGACTCATCGTCAGCGTGTGCCCGTCATACGGGTTGCCCAGCAATGAGCGGCACGACAAGACCCAGTTGCCCACCAGACTCGTCACCACACTGACCT
>DAIOEG010000288.1:0-3721 GCA_036746415.1 Phycisphaera sp.
CCGACCACACCAGATCCCGGAACAAGGCCGACACCGCACACTTAGTCGTGCATGAGCCTCGCCTGACGCCACAGAAGCACCAGCGCCTCGCCGTCCATCTTGGTGATCCCAGAGAGCAGCGCGATCCGCGCAAGCTCCACGCGGTTGGTGATCCGCATTTTGTTCCCAAGCGAGACCCGGTGGCCCTGCACCGTCTTCACGCTGCGGTGCAGCACGCTCGCAATATCCTCGCTGCTCAGACCAAGCCCGATCAAGCGAAGCACCTCGACCTCCCGCTCCGTCAGCACCGCGAGCACGCCGAGGTCGTCCACACGCGCCCGGTACACCATGGGGCGCACGCCCGAGGTCTCAACCAGCGCCGTCTCAACCACCGGCACCAGCGCCACCGTCACGAAGGTCCTGCCTCGCGAGCACGAGAAGGGGCGGTACGCGGATCGGGTCCACACGCCCCCAAGCATCCCCAGCACGTGCAAGGGCTGCATCTGCGACATCGCCTGACGGATCAGCGGCACACGCTCCTTCGCGACGCTCGCCGTCATCGTCTCGGGGAGTCGAACATCACCAGCGTCGAGCCCCCGGCCTTCGAGGTACCGCTTGGCCGTCGGACTCACACGGACCACGCGCAACGAATCATCGCACAACAGCACCGGTGCCTCGAAGTCCGACAACAACGCCTCGATCAGCACGTCACCGGGCACCGAGGGCATGGCCGACTCGCCGGCCTTCACACCCGCTTCCGTCCCAGCAACGTCAGCACCACCCCCACGCACCGAGGACGACGAGCGCACCCCCGCAGCCACATCACCTGTCACCGCAGGGACGGTTTGCTCGTGACCTTTCAACAGAGGCCTCCGTCGAGTCTTCTCGGTAACGTCGATATTCCCCAAGGAACCCACCCGAACAGATGAACTGAGCTGCGAACGCGCTCAGCCCAGGGATTGTCCAACGTATCTAGATACAGAAATCGTCATTGAAGGGGATTCTGCCCAGAAACAAGCCAAACTGCTGGGGTAAATCACACAAAAACCGTCCGAAACAGCCAAACCGCCCGGGTAAACCCCGCGGTTCTCCACCGATCTGACACATCGTATCACAACAGCACCCCTGCATCGCAGATGCACACACTCCTCCCCATACTCCGAACACCTTCCCCCAGATCCATAACTTCCAACGCCAACCCAAACTCCCCACCACCACTCCCCCCTCTCCTCCCCCTCAGCTCAACCCAGTTCAACCAGCTCCGCCAAACCAAGTCCAGACCGGCCAAGTCCCGCCAGGACCACGTAGAAACCGCCCGGGCAACAACCCGGGCGGCCACTGTCTTGCTCATCATCACCCACCCCAGCCCGTTCCAACTCTCTCACGCGATCGTCACCTTCGGATCCAGATACACATCCTGGATCGCGTGCAGCAACGCCGCCCCTTCCTTCATCGGGCGCTGGAACGCCTTTCGGCCCGAGATCAACCCCATGCCGCCGGCCCGCTTGTTGATCACCGCTGTCTTCACCGCCTCCGCGAGGTCGCTCGCGCCCTTGCTGTCGCCGCCCGAGTTGATCAGCGGGATCCGGCCCATGTAGTTGTTCACAATCTGGTACCGGCACAAATCGATCTCGTGCCCACCGCCCCCGTTCTCGTCGCACCCGGCCAGCTTCGTATACACCTCAGACCGGAACTTGCCGTACGAAGAGTCGCCCGTGTTGAGCGCCTTGAAACCGCCGTTGTTCGTCGGCAGTTTCTGCTTGATGATGTCCGCCTGGATCGTCACGCCCAGATGGTTCGCCTGCCCCGTGAGATCCGCCGAGGTGTGATAATCAACACCATTCACCTTGAACTTGTTGTTCCTCAGGTAGCACCACAGCACCGTCACCATCCCGTACTCGTGCGCCTCGGCGAACATGTCCGCGACATACTGGATCTGTTCCGTCGAGTTCTCGCTGCCGAAGTAGATCGTCGCGCCGACCGCGATCGCGCCCATCTCGTGGCACTGGCGGATCGTCCCGAACGGGATCTGGCTGAACTGGTTCGGGTAGGTCATCAGCTCGTTGTGGTTGAACTTGACCATGAACGGGATCTTGTGCGCGTACTTCCGCGCCACCGCGCCCAGCACGCCGAACGTGCTCGCCACGGCGTTGCACCCCCCCTCGATCGCCAGCTTCACAATATTCTCAGGGTCGAAGTATTCGGGGTTGGGCGCGAAGCTCGCGCCGCCCGAGTGCTCGACACCCTGATCGACCGGCAGGATCGACACGTACCCCGTGCCCGATAACCGGCCCGTGTTGAGGATGTGCTGGAAGTTCCGCAGCACCGCCGGCTTGCGGTCGGTCAACGAGACCACGCGGTCCACGAAGTCAGGCCCGGGAGCATGGATCGCCGAACGCGGCACCACCCGGCTCTCATACTTCAACAAATGATCAGCATCAGAACCAAGCAGGGCGGCGATGTCCGTAGCCATGACGATGTCCTTCTCACAATGCCCGATCTGCAAACGGGCTAGGTACGTGTTCGGTCGGCCCGACGCCCGGCTCCGACCGAACGCGGCTCACACCATGCTACCCCGCGACACGACCCGTCGGCCTGCTCCCTCCCTCTCTACACGCCGGCACATTCTCGGACCTGCCTCACAATGCTCAGCGAGAGCATGACCCATCCGCAACCCGCCCACGATGCCCACGGCTCTCTGCATGAACCCCACCTGGGCGCATCAAACCGCGATTTCACGCTGAGTCCGAGAGTACCCGGCAGCAGAATCACGCCCCGGCATCACAGCGAATTCACGGTACCTTCACGGCAAGATTTGCTGGCTTTGACGGTATCACCGAGTATGATGTCATCAGCCCTGATTCGGCGGAGGCTATTCCAAGTTCAACTTGGATCACCACCACCATCCGGGCTTCGCTCCGCAAGACGCCGCAGGAGAACGGCGTCCGACCTCCCCTGAGCGGGTTCACCCCCGCCGAGAGTTGCAGGGTCGTCACGCGGACAAGGCACGCCGTCCTGGCGTTTGCCCAAAGGAAACGAGAGAGAGATCAGGAGAGAGAGCGCCGTTGTCCGGCTACGGGACAGGTTGTGCTGTCGATGCGCCCAGCATCTACGCCACCAACCCCAACCACCGGACAACCACTGGCACGTGCGGTTCGCCTGTTCGGCGAGTCGAGCGATTGCCGGTCGGTGGTGCGCGCTCATCGGGAGACGCTTCATCCGTGCCGGCTCATCTGAATGTGTGTTCAAAGACGCCCAGAGGCCCGGCACAGGCCCTCATCGCACGAGAGCAGTGGAGAAGCAGTCATGATCCGTTCCAGCACCGCAGCATTTTCACGTCCGTCATTCCGCCTTGCCGCACTGGTTGGCGTCGCGACGATCGCGACAGCCGGCGTGGCGAACGCGCAGCTCGTCTTCAACTACAACGACTTCGATCCCAACGTCAACCCGGGCGATCCGCTCTCCGACGTCTCGCGCCTCAGCTTCGTCGGCCACGCCGCCATGCCCGCCGCACGCCAGCTCAGCGGGAACCACGCCCTGACCATGCCCGGTGACGGCCGCGGCGCGGGCGCCATGTGGTTCAACGACCGCATCGATATCACCGACGACTTCATCTCAACATTCAGCTTCGTCGCGACCAACCGCGACGGCGCCGCAGCCGACGGGCTTGCCTTCGTCATCCAGGACCAGTCCGCATCCGCCATCGGCGGCACGGGCGGCTCGCTCGGGTACGCCGACAACC
>DAIOEG010000289.1:0-3695 GCA_036746415.1 Phycisphaera sp.
CTCTGGCGCCACGGGCCTGTCGCTCATGCTCCTGGACGTCCTCGCGGGCCTGCCCGAGCTCAAGGTCTGCACCGCCTACCACATCGACGGCAAGACCCTCGATACCTTCCCTGCCGATGCCGAAACCCTCGCGCGCGTCGAGCCGGTCTACGAAACCCTTCCCGGCTTCGCCGAACCCATCGACCACTGCCGGCGTTATGAAGACCTCCCACCAAACGCCCGCCACTACATCGAACGCATCGAACGCGAGATCCACGTGCCCGTCGTCATGGTCAGCGTCGGCCCGGGGCGGGAGCAGACGATCGTGCGGTGATCTTTTTATTTTCGATTTTTGATTGAGGAATTTGGATTGCAGACAAGCAGACACTGAACCAGCAGGCACGGCCATGACCCCACCCCCAATCGAAAATCCTCAATCCTCAATCCAAAATCTCCCTCGACACGTCGCCATCATCATGGACGGCAACGGCCGATGGGCCACCACCCGCGGCCTCTGCCGCAGCGAAGGCCACACCGCCGGCTGCGAGGCCGTCCGCCCCATCGTCACGCGCTGTGCGGAGCTCAAACTCGAGGCCCTCACCCTCTACTCCTTCTCCACCGAGAACTGGGCCCGCTCCAGCGACGAAGTCGGGCACCTCATGGCCCTGTGCGTCCACTACCTTGCCAGTGAACGCCAGCTCTTCATGGACAACAACATCCGCTTCCGGCCCATCGGCCGACGCGCCGGCCTGCCCGCGCACGTCCTCGATGAGCTGGACCGCACCGCCGACATGACCGCCCGCAACACCGGCATGCACCTGTGCATCGCCATCAACTACGGCAGCCGGGCCGAGATCACCGACGCCGTCCAACGCATCGCTCAAAAAGTCGCCGATGGCCAGCTCCGCCCTGACGACGTCACCCCCGACACCATCACGAATCACCTCGACACCGCCGGCATCCCCGACCCGGATCTGCTCATCCGCACCGCCGGCGAGATGCGCCTCTCCAACTACCTGCTCTGGCAGCTCAGCTACGCCGAGCTCTACATCACCGACACCTGCTGGCCCGAGTTTGACGTCGCCGAGCTGGACAAGGCGTTTGAAGACTTCAGCCGACGAACCCGCCGCTTCGGCGCGGTGGTGTGACAACGTCAGTTTCCCATGTGTAGGTAGCTGGCGAGCTTGCTCGCCAGTCGCTGCGGTTGACGCACCTTTGACCCGTGCTGACCACCGAGAGGATATTGCGCTTTGGTGTCAGCATTTGATGCCACAGATGGACACAGATGAACACCGATAGGATGCATACAGTTTGATTCATCGACACATCGCCACATCACAAAATCACGACATCGCAAAATCGCCACCCGCTGTACCAGACCAGCACAGGCACACCGTAAAATGTTTGCACCGTTTCAAATTTGCTTGTGCCTGCAGGTGATGGCGATGGAGCCAACGGAACCCTAGGAGATGTCAGATCGAAGTTGTCTTTGCATTTCTGATTGGTTTTGCCGTATCGCTTCCGGGCTGGCTCATTGGCGAGGTCAACGATCGACGGGCGCTTCGTGTGCTCTGCGTCTGCACGATGCTCATCAGCATGCTGATCTTTGCCGTGGTGGTTCCTTATGGATTCGGACGTTTCTCTGGAGTTGTCGACACCAGCATGGACCTCACCGGGGCCACGCATGCATTCCTATCAACGGCGGTTGAACAACTGGATGCCGGCAACGCCGACCGAGTCCACAGCGAGTTGCGAGAGCTGTTTGAACGCACCGGCCAAACCTACGAAGCATCTTCGTTCTCAGGTACGGTGCACGCGGCCTCCGAGCGGTTAAAGCTCGGACCCTGACCCCATGACCGAGAGAAGCGAATCGTTTGAGTAATGTCGCTTTGGGTGTAGCTGTTGCCGATGTGCGATGCATATGCCGGCACGGGTGCGTTGTGGATCGAGATAGTGGAGGTTCGATGCGCCGCGATGCTTGGACTGTGATCGTGTTGCTCGTGGGCGTCGCCATGTTCTCCTGACCGATGATGATGCTGCTCCATGAAGCGGGGCATCTGGGTGCGGCGTGGGTCACGGGAGGCACGGTGCAGCGTTTGGTCTGGCACCCTCTTGCGTTCTCACGGACGGATGTCCACCCCAACCCCGCACCGCTTTGTGTGGTCTGGGCCGGTCCGATGGCTGGGTGCCTCCTTCCGATGCTTGCTGAACGTGTCTTTGCTGCGTGGTTCAGGGAAACTCTTTTCATCGCCCGCCTGTTTGCTGGCTTCTGCCTGCTCTCCAACGGCGCTTACATTGCGCTGGGCCTTGCTGTCAATGTGCTGGCCCTGCTGCTTGGTGATAACGGGATGTGATCTTGCATGAACAAGCCCGTTGACTAGGGTTTGATGTTTATTGTGGCTTCAAGGTCCAAAGCTGTCTGCCTTCCCTGCGAGACTACAACTTGGGCCTTAGAATCTCCACCACGGAGTGCACGGCCATGGAACACACAGACACACACACTGAGGCGTCGGCGTTTGGGCGGCGCGGGGACAAGCACACGCTCGAGCACGGTGAGACCTTCACCCCCAAGTTTGATGAGCACGGGCTCATCCCCTGCATCGCGCAGGATGCGGCGAGTGGGGAGGTGCTCATGTTTGCGTTCATGAATGAGCTTTCGTTGCGCAAGACGATCGAGACCGGGATGGTGCACTACTGGTCGCGGTCGCGCGGCAAGCTCTGGCTCAAGGGCGAGAGCTCGGGGATGACGCAGAAGGTTGTGGAGCTCTTGACCGACTGCGATCAGGACTGCCTGGTGGCCCGCGTCACGATCGGGGCCAGCACGGTGGGCGGGGCCGAGGCGTCCTGCCACGTGGGCTACCGCAACTGCTTCTATCGAGCGGTGCAACTAGGCCCGATCGGCGAAGCCGGCGTGCAGATGACCACGGTGCAGCAACCGATGTACGACCCCAAGCAGGTGTATGGCACGAAGGGTTGACGAGAAGTGCAGTGGTGCGGCTCTTGAACCAACAAATCACCAAACCGTGAAGACCTTGGATAGAGTCACGCGGCTTAAGTGAATGGTGTCGCGATGGGCGCTTGCGAAGCTGTCAGAAGTGACCACGCAACGCGGTGCGTCATCGGCTGTAGAGGTTCCCATCCGCGCTGCGGGCTTTGCTCAGGCGTTTGTGGACATAGAGGGCTTCGAGGATGAACTCGCCGGCGGAGGCGAGGTGTTGGGGGTCTTTGGGATCCAGTTCGAGCAGGCCTGCCATGTCCTTGGCGGCGGTGGGAAGGCCCTTGACGTGCTTCATGGACGCGATGACATCGTCGGCGGACACCTCGTCGCCCAGCGTCAGTTTCAGCCCTTTTTCAAAAGATTCTGCGAGCGGCTCGAACGCGCCAATCTCGGCAACCTCATCAAAGACTTCCTTGATGGCCTCGCCCAGGAGCGACTCGACGAGCTTGTCTTCGGTGTCGTCGGCGTCGTCGCCCATCATGAGCTCGATCTTGCCGCGCGTGGCCGTGGTGAGGTGTGTCAGGTCGCAGACGCGCGGCACGACGCGCGACTCGCCGGTGAGCAGGCCGCGCCGCTCGGCCGAGCTGACGAGTGTTTCGAGCATCGCGATCGACGCGCGGACCGACACGCCCGACGCCTGGTTGATGTGCGTCGATTGACGGGCCTGCGTGATGGCGAGCTCGATGATGCGGTGCAGGTACGCGGGCACCTCGACTTT
>DAIOEG010000290.1:0-3694 GCA_036746415.1 Phycisphaera sp.
TTCGAGCGAGGTGTTGGTGCGATAGGCCGGTCGCGTTGGCGGGTGCGTGTGGGACGGTGCTTGTGGTGTGGTGGTGTTCACGAGGCGTTGCCCTGTGCTTGTTGGAGGTCGCGTGCGAGTTGCTGGCGGAGCGGCTCGAGGCCCGGGAACGTGTACTGGTCCCGCAGCCAGCGGGTGAATCGTAGCTCGACAACCTCCCCGTAGAGCGCATCGGGTGAGTCGGGTGCGTACCCCAGCAGGTGGGCTTCAACCGTGAGCGTCTGCCTGCCGAAGGTCGGCTTGGTGCCCACGGAGATGGCGGCGTTGTGCGTGTGTGGCCGGCCGAGTGCGTCGGTCCAATGGGCCTCGCCGGCATAGACGCCGTCGGCGGGGATGAGATGGCCCTCGAGCGTGGCAGGGTCGAGGTTGGCGGTGGGCACGCCGATTGTTCGGCCGCGCTGCTCGCCCCGCACCACCGCCGCCTCCAACGTGAACGGGCGACCCAGACACCGCGCCGCGTCCTCCACACGCCCACGCCCCACCAGCCACCGCACCAGCGAGCTCGACAGCGGCGCGACCAACTGGTCGTGCAGCGACACCTCGACACGATCAACCCGCAACGCGTGAAACCCCATCCGTTCACCCAGTGAGACGAGCAGCGCATGATCGCCACCACGCCCCTTGCCAAAACGAAAGTCGGGCCCTTCGACGATGGCCACCGGCTTGTAACGCTCGACCAGCTCCGCGATGAACTCCTCGGCCGAACGGGACACGAGCTCTGCCGTCACCGCCAGCACCACACTCTCGTGCGCGCCTGCCTGCAACAGCCACCGGCAACGCTGGGCCAGCGAGCCCAACCTCGGCGGCAGCGCCTCGGGCCGGAGCACCGCGACCGGCGGCGGGTCGAACGTCAGCGCCCGCACCACCGCGCCGCGCTGTTGTGCCACCTCGGCCGCGCGCCGCACGATCGCCGCGTGCCCCACGTGCACCCCGTCGAAGTTCCCGATCGTCAACACCGAACGCTGCGACATCGCCGCATGCTACCGCGTCTGCCGTATCAACTCCGACAGCCACGCCGACCACGCGGGCAACCCCAGCACCCCGTTGTAATGATTACCGTTGACCCACACGACGCGGTCCGCCGGCAACCCGCCGGCCTCGATCAAGCGACGTGTGCACGCCGTCGGCACGACCTGATCAAACCGTGCCGACACCAGCCACACGCCGCGTGCCGGCCAACGCCCCGCCACCGTCGCCGGCTCGATCGTCGGCAACACCACCCGCACCCGTTCCATCGCGCCCGATGCCACCAACTGTTCACGCAACATCGCCGCGTCCTGCTGCCCCTCCGCCAACAACCTCGGCAAATCCGCGCCGGCCATGAACAACGCGACGAACGCCGCGCGATCGTCCAGGCCCGCAACCACCGCCGATGCCATCGCACCCATCGACACGCCCGCCAGCGCGACGCGCCCCGGAACAACACCGGGCAACGCAGCCGCCGCGTCCAGCGACCTGCGCACATCGGCCACACCCATCGCGCCGTGCACCAACGCCGACACCCCCGGGTGCCAGCCGCGCCACGCCGCATCCCCGCGTGGCCCAAACCCCGGCAGCGTCACCACCAACCCGTGCAACCCCCGCATCGAAAGACCACGCGCCACCGCCCGAGACACCACACGCTGCGGATGAAGCGACTGCACCACAACCACCGCCGGCGCATCGACCTCGATCAACGCGCCCGCCGCATCGCGTGCCTTGAACCACTCCAACACCACACCATCCACCGCCGCATCCCCACAAGGCATCGGCGTCACAAACCGTACCACCGCGTCACACCCGCTCCCCTGACCGCCATCGCCCTCGGACACCGTCACCTCAAAACACGCCGGCTCCCACGACAGCGCATCCAACACCGCCCGCTGCGCATCGTCGGAGACTTCGCCACGCTCCGCCCACAACGCCGGCCCACTGTCCCGCGTGCCGATCACCAGCTGACCCACAGCACCCAACTGGACCGCACACGCCAACACCATCCATACGCTGCACAACGCAACCCGCATGAAGCACCTCACAACCCGACCGCCCGCCGCACCCGCGCAACCACATTCGACATCGCCTCGTTCGCCGACGCCGCGCCGCGCTGGAGCACCTCATCGATCAAGCCCACATCGGCCATCAGACGTTCACGCCGCTGTCTTGATTCCGCGAACGTCTCCATGATGAGTTCGAAAAGCGCCTGTTTCGCCTCGCCGTAGCCCATGCCGTGCGTCCCGCTCGATCGGTAACGATCCGCGAGCTTGAGCGTCCGCTCATCACCCGCGCCCGCCAGCGCTTCAAACAGCTGATAGATCGTGTTACCCGCCGGCTCCTTCGCCTCCTCGGGCGGCTTGGAATCCGTGACGATCCGCATGACCCGCTTGCGCAGCGCCTTTTCATCTTCGAACGGGTCGATCGTGTTGCCGTAGCTCTTGCTCATCTTCTGGCCATCGAGGCCCGGGAGCAGCGCCCCGCCGCTGCGCACCATCACCTCGGGCAGCTTGAACACCTCGCCATACGCCGCGTTGAACCGCGCCGCCAGGTCGCGCGTGATCTCCACGTGCTGCCGCTGATCCTCACCCACCGGCACGATGTCTGGGTCCACGCCCAGGATGTCCGCCGACTGCAGGATCGGATACGTGTACAGCCCGATGCTCGGCGAAAGGCCCTTAGCCACCTTGTCCTTGTAACTCACCGCCTTGTCCATCATCGACACCGGGCACACACACCCCAGCACCCACGCCAGCTCACAGACCATCGGCACGTCCTGCTGCACGTACAACGAAGCCTTGTCCGGGTCCAGCCCAAACGCGATGTAATCAATCACCACCTGACGGACGTTGGACCGAAGGGCCTCCGCATCACGCACCGAGGTCAGCGCGTGGTAGCTGGCGACGAAGATGAACATCTCGTGCGTGTCCTGCAGCTCGACAAACTGACGCACCGCACCCGCCCAGTTCCCAAGGTGCAGCCGACCCGACGGCTGGATCCCCGACAACACCCGCTTGCGACGATTCAACGTTTCATCCTGCATCCCGACGAGTTTAACTCAGCGACCCGAGAGGGTTTGAACCGCAGAGGCGCAGAGGACGCAGAGCAGAGAAAGCAAATGCGTGAACTGTTGATAGGGCCGTCATCGCGAGTGTTGCCTGGCTTGAGAGTGCATCCAATACGTCGCGGGCACGGCAAGACTGGGCGACCTTGGCATTCTGCCGATGATTGAGACGCGCTTCACTCTCGTCTCCACGCCCTCCGCGCCTCCGCGGTTCAAACTCTGGTTTAGCTGTCCAACGCTCAACACCCATCCGCTGCGCGGACCGCTGCGCAGAACGCCTCGATCAGCTCAACGGCCTTCACGCCGCGCGCACGCTCGACGCCGCTGCTGACATCGACCGCGTACGGCCGGACCTCGCGGATCGCAGCACCCACGTTCAAAGGCGTCAACCCACCCGCCAGCACCATCGGCGGGAGGTCCGCCAAGAGCCCGTGGTTCACCAGCGTGATCAGCTTCGCCCAGTCAAACACCTGCCCCGTCCCGCCCGTCTCACCCGCGCTGCTGTTGCCCTGAGCCGGCGGCGCATCGATCAGAACCGCCGACAGCGACGTCGGCGACTGTCGCCAACCATCCAAGCGCTGCACGATTGTCGCCGCCTCAAACCCAAACGCCTTCACCACA
>DAIOEG010000291.1:0-3685 GCA_036746415.1 Phycisphaera sp.
GCCTGCTCTGCCTCACCGAAACCGCACGCGACCACGCCTTCCGCGACTGGCGCGACACACGACGCGTCGGCCACTGGACCGTCCACACCACCGATGACCCGGCACTGCTACGCCTCACGTGCGAGCATGATGCGCTGCCGCTGTTTGTCCTCGCCGGCCGACAGATCATCACCGCCGACCGACTCGAAGTGCACGCGCTGGGCGTCGATGCCGAGTTCGCCGACGGACGCGACGCCGACGACACCATCGCCGCCGTCCGCGGTTGCGGCGCGCTGGCAGTGCTGCCCTACGGCGTGGGCAAGTGGACCGGCCAGCGCGGCCGACGCGTCTCGCAACTCATCGAACGCTACGCGCAAGGCGGCCTGCTCCTGGGCGACAACGCAGGCCGCATCACCCTCGGCCCACGCTGCCCGCAGTTCGATCAGGCCGCCGCGCACCGCATGCCACTGCTCCCAGGCACCGACCCGCTCCCCATGCCAGGCACCGAGCGACACGTCGCCACCTTCGGTGTCGTCCTCGAAGGCCCGTTCCAAACAATACAACTCGCCGATCAACTCAAACGACAACTCGCCGCGCTCGGCCCTGTGCCCCGACGCTTCGGCGACCACCTCTCGCCACTCCACGCCATCGCACAGCAACTCCAACTCCGACTCCACAAACGAAAGCAACAACGAACACAAGCGCCAGCATGAGCACACAGTTCCAACGACAACCCGCCGCCGCCGCCCAGAACCGATACGACCTCACCGTCGTCGGCGGGGGCATCTACGGCATCATGCTCACGCTCGAAGCAGCACGACGTGGATACAAAACGCTCCTCCTCGAACAACACGACTTCCACGCCGGCGTGTCCTTCAACTCGCTCCGTATCATCCACGGCGGGCTGCGCTACCTCCAGCACATGGACATCCGACGCTACTTCGAGTCCGTCAACGAACGCCGATGGTTCATGCGGCACATGCCCGATCAAGTCAAACCGCTCAAGTGCCTCATGCCTCTCTACGGCCGGGGACTCAAACGCCCTTCGACCTTCGGATGCGCGCTGAAACTCAACGATCTGCTGGGAATACGTCGAAACGCCGGCGTCGTTGTCCCCAACCACCTGCCCGCCGGTGGCATCGTCGGGATTAACCAAACAAGACAACTCTTCCCCGCCGTCGAGACCCGCGGGCTGCAAGGCGCGGGCCTCTGGCACGACGGCCTGATGGTCAATCACCAACGACTTTCCATCGAACTGCTCCGCTGGGCACGCGCGTGCGGTGCCGTCGTCCTCAACTACACACAAGCCCGCGCGCTGCAGACGCAGGGTAACGTCATCGCCGCCGTTGAAGCGCTCGACCGCGTGAGCGGCGCATCGTTGTCGTTTAAGACCACCGCCGTGATCAACGCCGCGGGCCCGCAGGTCGCCTGGCTCGCCGAGCGGTTCGACCGTCCCGCGCCGCTGCTGTTCCCGCCGACGCTCTCGTTCAACCTGTTGCTCGACCACCCCGCCATTGCGCAGACCGCCGTCGCCATCCAGCCGCCGCAGGCCTACAGCCGGATGTACTTCGTCCTGCCCTGGCGTGGCAAGATGCTCGCGGGCACGCATCAAGCCGCGTACAACGGGCCGCTCGACAACGCGCAGCCCACCGAGGCGCAGCTCGACGAGTTCACGCGCGACCTCAGTGAAGCCGTCCCCGGCTTGCGCCTCACCCGGCAGCACATCCTCCGCGTCTACGCCGGCCTGCTCCCCGCCGCGAAGCCCGGCGACGACGAGCCCTCACACCGGCCCACGTGGATCGAACACGCACAGCACGGCGGGCCAACGAACCTCTACTCCGTCAGCGGCGTCAAATACACCACCGCCCGACTCGTCGCCGAGCAGACCCTCCGACGCATCTACAAGCGCAAGCTCAAGCCCTACGGGACGCAGTCCATACGGCCGCCAGCGGAAGATGCGCTCGACTTCTTCGATTATCGGCCGAACCTTTCGCGCCCCGAAGCGCTCCGCCGTGTCGCGGCGATGGAATCGGTCGTCTGTCTCGACGATATGGTCCATCGACGCGCCGATTGGGGAGCCGAGCCCGCCGAAGCACACGCCGCACGCGAAGCGCTGCGCTCCGTGTTGCACGACATGCCCGACCACCCGCCGACCCACACCGCGCACGCCGCCATGCCCACGCAACCGCAGGCCGCCTGACCACGCCCGACCCACTCGAATGACCGACGGAGTGTTTGCTTGAAGACCCTCGTGATCGCACCGCACGCCTTCTACATCGATCGTGGCACGCCCATCGACCTGGATATCCTGCTGCGCGCTCTCAGCACACTCGGCTACACCGTCGAAGCATGCGTGTACCACGAGGGTCGCGAACGCTCCTACCCCGGCCTCACGATCCACCGCATCCAGCCGCCCAGCTTCCTCCAGCAGATCGGCCCGGGCTTCTCCGCCAAAAAACTCCTCGCCGATGTGTACCTCTTTATGCTCGCATGGAGACGCTTCCGAAAGCTCCGGCCCGACATCGTCCACGCCGGCGAAGAAGCCGTCTTCTTCGCGCGCTTCCTGAAGCTCATTTACGGCACGCCGTACGTCTACGACATGGACAGCTCGATCGCGCAGCAGCTGGTCGAGAAGAAGCCGTGGCTGCGACCGCTCGCGTGGTTCTTTGATGCGTGTGAGTCGCACTCCATCAAGCACGCGCTCGCCTGCGCCCCGGTCTGTCACGCGCTCGCCGACTTGGCAAAAGTGCGCGGTGCAAAGCACATCGAGACGCTCCACGACATCTCGCAGCTCGCCGACCCAGACCGCCCGGCCGTGGGCATGCTGCACGACAAGCTCAAGCTCCCCAAAGGCCGGCCGATCCTCATGTACGTCGGCAACTTCGAGCGTTATCAAGGCGTGGACCTCTTGCTTGAGGGCTTCGCCGCCGCCCGCAGCACGCACAACGCCGACATCGACCTCGTGCTCGCCGGCGGCAGCGAGCCCGACATCACGGCTTACAAGCAAAAGGCGCAAGCACTCGGCATCACCGACCGTGCGCACTTCCTCGGCCGTTGGCCCGCCGACAAGCTCGATGAGCTGCTCGCCGAGGCCGACATCCTGACCGCCCCGCGCATCATGGGCATCAATACGCCCCAGAAGATCTTCCCCTACATGCACGCGGGCAAGGCCGTGCTGCTGACCGACCTGCCGACGCACACGCAGATCGTCAGCGATGCACAGGTCGCGCTCGCCAAGCCCGACCCCGCGTCCTTCGGCCAGGCCATCGCGCAACTCGCCGCCGACCCGCACAAGCGCGCGCAGCTCGCCGCCGCCGGCAAGGCGTTCGTTGAACACAACCACACCTTCACCGCGCACCAGCAACGCGTCGAACGCCTCTACCACCACGTCCAACAACAACTCGCTCATCCTTGAAGCGACGGAACCACACGCCATGAGCACCGACCCACGATTGAACGACGCCTACGACGCGCCCGCAACGCCCGGCAAGAAAGCCCTGGTCACCGGAGCGACCGGCTTCACCGGCGGAGCGCTCGCGCTAGAGATGCAACGGCGCGGCTACCAAGTGCGCGCACTGGTCCGTTCACTCGGCAAGGCCGACCACCTCAAGCAAGCCGGCATCGAACTCATCGAGGGCGACATCACCGACCCCGATGCGCTGCTGCGCGCCGCCGAGGGCGTCGAACTCATCCAGCACATCGCCGC
>DAIOEG010000292.1:0-3627 GCA_036746415.1 Phycisphaera sp.
GTCCTCGCTCCCGGTAAAGGCGCGGGGGCCGGCGAAGTCTCGATCGACGGCCTGCAACTCGCCGGCGACACCCTCTACGTCCAGGCCACCATCACCCAAGGCGACGCCGCATCCCCCTTCGCCGCCGTCGTCATCAGCAAACGCACCGGCGTCACCCTCCGAAGCGACTTCCGCTGAAACAGGCAGCAGCCGCGACCTGAGAGGTCGCGGTCTGTGAATCGTTCGCTTGCAATCCCATCGTGGTGCCGCGCATCGCACACCGCGCCCAGTGATCTCGCCGGCGACACACCACGTGTCTCAATGGCTGGACTCTTCTTTGGCTCTGCGTTGCAGCTCGGCCTCGACGAAGCCGTGCAGGTCGCCGTCGAGCACGGACTGTGGGTTGCCCTTCTCAAAGCCGGTGCGGTGGTCTTTGACGCGGTTGTCATAGAACACGTAGCTGCGGATCTGCGTGCCCCAGCCGCGGTCGACCTTGCCACCCGTGGCCGCGTTGACCTCGGCGGCGCGTCGCTCTTCCTCAATGATCTCCAGCTTGCTCTTGAGGATGCTCATCGCGCGTTTCTTGTTCTGGCCCTGGTCTCGGTAGACCGAGCAGACGACCATGATGTTGGTCGGCTTATGCACGATGCGCACGGCCGATGCGACCTTGTTGACGTTCTGCCCGCCGGGGCCTTGCGCCCGCACGAACGCGGTGAACTCGATGTCGTTGTCGTCGATCTCGACCTCGCCGGTGTCGTCGAACTCGGGCGTGACCTCCACGGTGGCAAACGAGGTCTGGCGTTTGCCTTCCGCGTTGTAGGGCGAGACGCGCGCGAGGCGGTGCGTCCCGCGCTCTGCCGAGAGGTAGCCGTAGGCGAACGTGCCCGACACGTAGAGCGTCGCTTCCTTGATGCCCGCCTCGGTGCCGTGCTGCTTGCTGACCTCCGAGACGTCCCAGCCCATCTGCTCGCAGTAATACAGGTACATCCGGTACAGCATCTCGGCCCAGTCGTCGGCCTCGGTCCCGCCTGCGCCGGACTGGATCGTCAGGTACGCAGCCCGACCGTCGTACTTGCCCGAGAGCAACGACGCCGTCTCCAGCTTGTCCAGGTCCGCAGCGATCGGGTCGAGCACCGCGTCCACTTCTTCCTTGCTCTGCTTGTCGTTCGCATCGACCGCCATCTCCCACAACAGCCGGGCATCATCGATCTTCTGCGCGGCCTTCTCGACCGGCTCGGTGATGATGCGCAGCGACTTGGCTTCGGCGTTGAGCTTGTTGGCCTTGTCGGGGTCGGCCCAGAAATTGTCGGCGTTCATCTGCTCGGTGAGCGAGAGGAGCTTCTGCTTGCGCTTGTCGTAGTTAAAGAGAGTCGCGGACGTTGACGAGCCGCGCCTCCAGAGATTCGAGATGGCCGGGGATGTTGTCTCTCATGGGAAAGTGGGAGTTGGGAACGCGGAACGCGGAAGTAAGAAAAGGAAAAAGGAAGGCCGAAACTGCTGCTGGATGTTGTTAACGGGGTTTTGGTGGGTGTCTGCTTTTCACGGTGCGGATCGAGGCCACGATGATGGCGACCAGTTGCTGGGCCTCATCAGGGAGTGGGTTGAGCTGGTTCGGTGGAAGCATACCATCGCCACGGATCAACTCCAGCCACAGGGCGGTTTCGTCGGCTTCTTCCTCCACGATGCCCAGCTTGGCGATGAACTCGCGCGGTGAGCGTGCTCGGCGGGCGGCGCGATAGTTGGCGGCGACTGAGGTGGCGGAACGCGTGATCTGGCCCGCGATCGCTCGGCCCTTCACCGTGTTTGGCAAGTGGTCAACCATCTGCAGGATCGAGAGCGCAAACGCCTTTGTCCTGTCGCGGAGGTCCTCGGGTTGTCCCACCTGGCCATGCTTCACTTCCGCGTTCCGAGTTCCGCGTTCCCGCTTGGACTGGATGCATCCGCAATCGCATCACGCAGCGTGCTCAGGTTCGACGACGTGATACCCGCGACGTTGATCCGGCCATCGGCGACGATGTAGAGGGCGTGCTTGATCTTGAGTTGCTCTACCTGTTGGCCACTCAGCCCCGACATCGTAAACATGCCCTGCTGGGTCTCGATGAACGCGTTGCCGGTGGGTGAGAGTTGGACGCCGCGCTGGTCGAGGCCTTGCCTGAGTTGCTGCCGCATCTGTTGGATCCGGCTGCGCATGTCGGCGAGTTCTTGCTGCCAGTGTTGCTTGAGTTGCGGGTCGGTGAGGATGGCTTGGACGATGGACAGGCCGTGCGACGGCGGGTTGGAATAGTTCCGGCGGATCGCCTGCTTGAGCTTGCTTTGCACGGCCGAGCCGGCGTTGGGGCTGTCGGTGAACGCGGTGAGTGCGCCGACGCGTTCGTTGTAGAGGCCGAAGTTCTTGGAGAAGCTTGAGGCAACGAGCAGCTGCGGGCAAGTGCGCAGCACGGCGTGGACGCCCACGAGGTCTTCGTCGAGGCCTTTGCCAAAGCCCTGGTACGCAAAGTCGATGAAGGGCAGCGCGCCGCGCTCGGCGAGTGCGTCGGCGATCTGTGCCCATTGCTGCGGCGTGGGGTCGATGCCTGTGGGGTTGTGGCAGCAGCCGTGGAGGACGACGACGTCGCCCTTCTGGACACGGGCGAGGTCGGCGAGGAGCTTGGGCAGGTCGAGGGCGAAGCCGGCGTCGTCGAGCCAGGCGTAGGTCTTGGTGGGCAGGCCCGCGGCGTTGAAGATGCCGGGGTGGTTGGGCCAGGTGGGCTTGCTGATCCAGACCGTGACGCCGGGGTGGTTGTCGGCGAGGTAGTCGGCTGCGATGCGCAACGCGCCTGTGCCGCCGGGCGAGGCGACGGTGACGGCGGAGCCATCGGTGATGCGCGGGTCTTGCGGGCGCAGCAGGAGTTCACGCGCGAGCTTGCCGAAAGGCGCGGGCCCTTCGATAGGCAGGTACGACTTGGTGGTCTCTTGTTGAAGGAGCTTTTGCTCGGCGAGCTTGACGGATCGCAGCACGGGGGTTTGGCCTTCGTCGTCTTTGTAGACGCCAACGGCCAGGTTGATCTTGTGCGGCCGGGCGTCGGCTCGGAAGGCGTCGGTGATGCCGAGGATGGCGTCGGGCGGCGCGGGCTGGACGTGTTGGAACATGGCGGGGTTTGCCTGTATTGCGTGGATCAAGTTTGCAGCGGACAAGACGAACGAGCTACCGTATCAACGATCGGCATGGGGAACAACGGCGGAGTTGTCATGGGTTGACACCGTCACGCCTGGCCCACTGCCACGGAGAGCAACGCGATGCAGACGGTACGTCTTGGTGTTCTTGGCGCGGGCGGGAGTATGGCGGGATCGCACCTGGGCTACCTGCCCAGGATCGCGGGGGTCACGGTCGCGGCGCTGGCGGAGGTGAACACAGCTGCGCACGCTGGCCTGAAAGAGAAGTTCCCGCAGGCCGAGCTGTTCACGGATAGCAAGGCGCTCATCGCCTCGGGCAAGGTCGATGCGGTGCTGATCGCCACGCCGCATTACGACCACCCGGTGCTCAGCGAGCTGGCGTTCGAGCACGGGGTGCACGTGCTGTGTGAAAAGCCCATGGCGGTCACCGCGCTCGCTGCCGCCGCAACCAACGACAAGTACGAACACGCCCGACGCAAGCACCCCAAGCTGCTG
>DAIOEG010000293.1:0-3613 GCA_036746415.1 Phycisphaera sp.
CCGCATCCACCGCCGCGTACGCCGCTTGAAGCAACGCCAGATCGGACGTGTCCTCGATGTGCCGCACCGCCGACACCTTCGCGTTGTCGCTGAGCATGTCCGACACCGTCAGCACCGGCTGCGACACGGCCCCGGCCGACCACGACGCCGGCGCGTACCGATTCACACCGATCGACAACACCGTCACAGTCACAATCGCCACCAGCGACGCCGGGACCGCCCGCGTTAACCTCGGCAAGCCCCAGATAATCAGCATCGTCAACGCCACCAGCCCCAGCATCAACGCCATCGGCACGCCCGACAAAAACGCCAGCGTGCCCGTGCCCGCGTCCAGCGTCTTGAACGAACCAACCTGCGCCAGCCCGATCACGATCGCAAGACCGTTGACAAACCCGAGCATCACCGGGTGCGGCACCAGCCGGATCAACTTCCCAAGACGGGCAAACCCCACCGCCATCTGGATCAGCCCGCACAGGATCACCGTCGGAAACAAATACTCGACCCCGTGCACGCTGATGAGCCCGATCACAACGACCGCCATCGCCCCCGTCGCCCCCGAGATCATCCCGGGCCGGCCGCCCAGCACCGCCGTAATCAGGCACAGAAAAAACGCCGAGTAAAGCCCGATGATCGGCGACACCCCCGCCACAAACGCAAACGCCACCGCCTCAGGCACAAGTGCAAGCGCCACCGTCAGCCCCGAAAGAATGTCAGCCCTTGCGTTCCAGTCGCGACGACGAAAAAAATCAAGCATGATCCATCCAGAAACAGAGCACCCTGTCTGCCGTGGCAGCCAGCAGGTGTATGGGGGTTGTGGAAGCGATGAGGCGGAAACGCACATACGCTTCCATGAATACTTCACGTCCCAACCATAGCTCAGTCAGGAACGATGCACAAACCAAACCGACTCACCGAGCCATCTGATCCCACGCAAAGCGGGCCGTTGAGGCGATGACCAGCACCACGCACAGCAGCGCCACCACCACCTGGCCAGGCGGAAGGTCGGCCGCGTAAGACAGCCACAGCCCCACCAGCGCAAACGCAGATGCCAGCAGCGGGCTGACCCAGAAGAGCGACCGCACCTCGCCGCAGAACTGCTTGGCGATCATCACCGGAAGCGCAAGGCAGCCAAACGCAAACAGCATCCCCGTTGACCGCACCGCAAGCCCGACGCACAGGCCCGCGATGACGGCGATCACCACGTTCCACAACGCCACGCGAAGGCCCACCGCCGAGGCCATCACCGGGTCGGCCAGCATCAGGATGAGCGGCCGACTGAAGCACGCGATCAGGACGGCAAGCGCCAGCAACACCGACGCGAAGAGCAGCACGTCCATCATCGTTGCGCCGATGACGGAGGATGTCTGCATCCGCCGGAACTGCTCCATGCCCGCCGGCGCGTTGGCCAGCACGAGGATCGCGCCGGCGCCGGCGGCGATGAACACCGCGGCGGTGCGTTCATCACCATCCAGCCGGCCGCCCTGCGTGTCGCGTGTCGGCTGGAGCATCGTCACAAGTGCCGCGGCGACGGCCGACGCGATGACCACCGCGTCGCGTCCGATGTCCCCTCCGAGCTGCGTGGCTGTTGCTCCCGCGAGCAGCGCAAAGAGCGCGTAGCCAAACGTCGAGGCCTGCGCCACGGCCGCGGCCATGAACACCTGCCGACGCGCCGCGGTCACGACCCCCACGATCGCCAGCACCGCCGACGCCAGCAGCGTGAGCGCGTAGGGCTTTCCAAACAGCGACCAGGACTCGAGGAACTCGATGATGCTCAAGCGCTGATCTCACGTGTGGCATCGTTCAGCGCTTCGGCAGACACGCGGGCCGATGCGACGCTCGGCTGCATGCCGAAGGTCTGCTGCAATAGCTCGGCCGTGTAGACGTCCTGCTTGGTCCCGGCCGTGACTTTGCCGCGCCGGAAGAACGCCAGGTGCGTCGCGTGCTCCGCAGCGATGTGCAGGTCGTGCGTCACGAAGACGACCGTGACGTTGAAGCGCGTGTAAAGGTCTTTCATGACACGCAGCACCGCATCAGCGGCGGCGAAGTCGAGGCCGGCCGTCGGCTCATCGACGATCAGGAGCTGCGGGTCGCGGATGAGCGCACGGGCCACCAGCGCCCGCTGTTTCTGACCACCTGAGAGTGTCCAGTAGTTGCGACGCTCAAGCGGCGTGAGGCCCACGAGCGACAGCACGCGCTCCAGCCGGCTGCGTCGTTTTGTTGCGTCGGCCGACACACCCGCGAGGCCGGTGAGCACGAATTCACGCACCGACATCGGCAGCACCGGGTTCAGGTCGATCCGCTGCGGCACATAGCTCACCTTGCCCGCGTTGAACAGCGCCGGCTGGCGGTACACCCCACCCTGCTGCGGACGCAGCGCTCCGAGCATCGCCTTGATGAGCGTCGTCTTGCCCTCACCGTTGGGGCCCAGGAGGCACCAGAACTGGCCGGCGTGGATATCAAGGTTCACACCTGAGAGCACGGCATGCCCCGCGTAGCCAAGCGACGCGTCCTGCATTGACAAGAGAGGGCGGGCGCTTGCCTCCGCAGCGCTTTCTTGGAGTGGCAGGGGGGCGACGCTCATGGTGTCGGTGTGATGTTGCTGCGGGATGCTTGCAACGCTTCGAGCAGCACGCGTGCATTGTACTTCAGGAACTCGATGTACGTCTCGGTGTTGGGCCGGCAGCCGGGGTTGTTGGCCATGGGCACCACGGTGCTGCCGGTCTGCTCGACGATAAACGCGGCGTGTCGCGGGTCGAAGTACTGCACGCTGAGGACGACACGGACGTTGGCGTCTTTCATCTTTTGGATAAGTTGCTGGAGGTGCGGCACGGTGGGCGGCACGCCGGGCTCGGGCTCCATGTAGCCAAGGACGCGTAGGCCGTACCGCCGCGCGATGTACGGCCAGAGGTCGTGGTCGCCGATGAGGGGCGTGTCGCGGTACGGCTCGAACTGCGCGAGCAGCCCGCCGAGCGCCTTGGCTTCGCTGCCGTGGGCATCCAAGTGCTGGGCCAGCTCGTTGCGCTCGATCGCGATGGCGAGTGCTTCAAACGCCGAGGCGTCGTGCGTCGATGCCAGCTCTTCGCCGATCATGAGCGTCATCACGTCCTTGGCAAACGCTTGAGCCCGGGCGTGGAACTTATCTGCGTTTTCCGGTGCAAGCTCGGCCAGCTTGGCGGCGATGGCCTGCGCGGCTTTTACGCCCTCGACGGGATCGACGAGGTAGTGCGGGTTGTCTTCGGGGTGGAACGAGCCAGGGACGCCCTTGCTCTCTTCGCCGACGATGGTGCGCAGGTTGGTGGAGAGGTCGAGGAGGCCCGGTGCGCCTTCGACGATGCCCATGTTGCCTGAGAGTGTGACCATGCCCGGCAGCCAGGCCGCTTCGAGGGCGTTGCCCACAATCACGAGCAGGTCCGCATTGGCGAGCGACTCGATCATCTTGCGCGTGGGCTCGACGACGTGGGGGTCGTCCTCACCCTTCACAAATCCGGTGATGGCGACCGCGTCCCCGCCGACGACCTCGACCAGCGACTTCACGTCGGTGGACGACACGCAGACTTGAAGCGCCTGCGCAGCCGTGTGTGTTGCACAAAACAACACCGCGCACACACCAAGC
>DAIOEG010000294.1:0-3557 GCA_036746415.1 Phycisphaera sp.
CACCACCCTCAACACATCACGCTCACCGTCTGGGACGACGGCGTCGGCTTCCAGACCCGAACCAAGCCCCGGCCAGCCGGCGGGTCCTTCGGTCTGTTCAGCATCCAGCAACACGCCGCCGCGCTCAACGGCCAACTCCACTGGACCCGTGACGCGCTCACGCGCGTCACGCTGCAACTTCCCGCATAATGCCGACGCGCCGCTTCACACAAGGGGATTCAACACATGCGCGTGCTGCTCGTCGATGACCACCAGATGGTGACCCAAGGCATGGGCGCGCTCCTCAAAGCCGACCCGCAGATCACTGAGACCTACTACGCCGCCAACGGTTACGAAGCACTCAAAGCCGCCGAGCAACACCAGCCCGACGTCGTCTGCATGGACCTCACCATGCCCGGGATGAACGGCCTCGAAGCCACCCGGCAGCTCTCGCAGCTCCGGCCCGCGCCGCGCATCCTCATCGTGTCCATGCACAACGACCCCGAGTTCGTTGCCGAAGCGCTCCGCAACGGCGCGATCGGCTACGTCGTCAAGCAGTCCGCCGCCGACGAACTGCTCCGAGCCGTCAAGACCGTCGGCGAGGGCAAGGCGTTCCTCTCCCCCGTCGTCGCGGGCACCGTCGTCGAAAAGTACATCACCAACCCCGCCGACATCGCCCCGCGCTACACGCTGCTCTCGCCACGCGAACGCCAGACGCTGCAGATGCTCGCCGAGGGCCTCGCCGTCAAAGAGATCGCCTTCAAACTCAACCTCTCCGACAAGACCGTGCACGCCTTCCGCGCCTCGCTCATGGACAAGCTCGCGATCGACAACATCGCCGACCTCACCAAATACGCCATCCGCCACGGCCTGACACCGCTGGATTAAAAACCTCTTGACCTCTTCGCCCCGAGGCTCGGGGGCCTTCGGGCCCTCTGCCGACATCCACCCCATCACCCCTACACTCCCACCATGAACGCTACGCGGTGGACCCTGCTCCTGATCACCTTCGCCCTCGCGCTGTCGCTGCACCTCCAACCGATCACCGCGCAGACCACGCCCACGCCCACGCCGACCATCCCAACCCAGTTCCAGACCATCCCCACCGGCGGGAAGATCGCCATCATCGACATCACCGGCCTGATCTACGGCTACACCGTTGACTCGCTCAAAGAACGCTCGCAGCAAGCGCTCGCTGACGGCGCGACCATCATCGTCATCCGCCTCGACACGCCCGGCGGGGTCGTCACCGACGCCATCGATGCGGCCAAGCACATCAAGTCCCTGCCCGTGCCCACCATCGCGTGGGTCGATCGCACCGCGTACTCGGCGGGTGCTCTGCTCGCCACCGCGTGTGACCACATGGTCGTCAGCCCCGCGTCGTCCATCGGCGACTCTGCGCCCGTGGCGCTGGGTCAGAACCTCGCGCCGACCGAACGGCTCAAAGCGCTGTCGCCCGTGCTGGCCGAGTACAAGGACAACGCCCGTGATAACGGGTACGACTACGCCCCACTGCACGCGATGTGCGTCCCGGGCGTCGAGGTCTATCTCGTGGAGCACGACACGAACGGGCAGCGCAAGCTTGTGAATCAGGTGGACTACGCCGTCATGGTCGACGGCCTGCCGCCCAGCGAGGCCGACGCACGCCTCGCCCCTCCCGTGGGTGACCCCAACGCCGCCGCTGCCGCGACGCGACAGGTCGCCGAGCAGATCGACATGGGCCGATGGAAGCCCGTGACCCGCCTGCCCAGCGGCGCGACTGCGCCGGATGGCCGGGTGCATGACGGCCAGACGCTGCTGACGTTCAACCAGACCGAGGTCGTTGACACCGGCCTTGCCGTCACGCAAGTCGCCGATGCCGCCGCGCTGCAGGCGATGCTCGGTTCCGCGTCTGCGACGGCATATGCGCCGCCCACGCTAGCGCAGGCCGGCTGGTGGCTGACTCGGCCGTGGGTGCGAGGCATCCTCGTGCTGCTGCTGGTGGTCGGGGCCTGGCTGGAGCTCAGCTCGCCGGGCCTGGGCATCCCCGGCGTGGTCGCGTTCATCGCACTGTGCCTGCTCATCGGGGCGCCGCTGTCGATCGGGCTGGGCCACCTCTGGCACGTCCTGCTGTTCGTGGCGGGGCTGGGCCTGCTCATCGTCGAGCTGATCCTGCTCCCCACCGCAGGCATCCTCGGCGTCGTCGGCGTGCTCATGATGTTGCTAGGCGTCACCCTGGCCGTCATCCCCACCTCCTCGGGTGCCGGCGGCGTCCTCCCCGCGCCGGGCATGTCGGCCACGCTGCTCGCGTCCACGACCACCACCTTCCTCGCCTTCGTCGCCTCGCTCATCAGCGTCGGCGTGCTCATCCGCTACTTCGACCAGGTGCCCGGCATGAACCGGCTCATCCTCACCTCCGACACGCCCTCCGAAGACGAACAACTCTCCACACCCGACCCGCGCCAAACCCTCGTCCCCACCTATACGCAGCCCGCAACTTCCACCCTCCCAGCGGTTGGTTCGACAGGCACCACCACCACCACCCTCAAGCCCGCCGGCAAAGTCCGCATCAACGGCGAGGTCCACGACGCCCACGCCCAGCACGGCTACATCGACGCCAACACACCGATCCGCGTCACCGAAACCCGCCGCAGTGATGTCGTCGTCGAACACGCGTGAACCGCTCCGCTCGCCATGGGCCAGCGTCAATGATGCAATCGGCCAAAGTAGACCCGGCTTGGTTCGACGCTGCCCTTGTGTTCTGCAGAACCGCTGAAGTACTCGGTGTTGTCGGCGATGCCTTGGGTGCTCCCTTGGGAGCTTCGGTAGCGGATGCCGATGCGCCGGCCGGCGTCGTCAGTGGCAAAGCCCAGGAACACCGCGCTGTGGCCGGACTTGAACGCGTACCGGCCCGGGGACCGCCAGAACTGCACAAAATCGCCCGGCTGCGCGTCTTCAAACGCCACCGGCCCGCCCACGCCCAGCATCACCATCGCGCGGACGCACTGTTCCTCTGCATCATCGCGGTCGTCGGTGGCCCCGTACCAGACCCGCTGTGCCTGCTTGAGGCGGTCGGCGGTCAACGCGTCTGCCAACCCGGACGCTTCCAGCGCGTCCATGAAGACCGCGAAGGTGAAGCCGCTGCAATAACTCGTGCCCGGCTTGCCCCGTGCATCAACGGCTTGCGCGAGGATCAACTTGCCCTTGAACACGATCCTGCGCGGGCTGCCCGTGCTTTGATGCGCATCGCCACCACGCGGCCAGCGATACCCGCCGCCATCGGGGTATCGCCGGGACAGCTCGACCGGGTCCGCTTGGACCACGCGAGGCGACTGATCCGAGGGATCTGCGGACGGTTGGGCAAAAGCGGGGCTGACACCGATCAACCCAGCCATGCCGACCAACACGACAAACAGGATGCGATGCAACATCGTCGCATCCTACGTCCGTGACGCACCAGGCCTCAACAACGAGGGGGTCATCGTCACGTGCTGCCCTGGGCTTCGACGGGTCGGCCGAGGATGTCGCGCTCGTCGTCGCGGTCGGCCCAGAAGCGGGTCACGATGCCGTCGGTGAGGATGAATATAGATCACCGCTGT
>DAIOEG010000295.1:0-3552 GCA_036746415.1 Phycisphaera sp.
CTCGACGATCTTGAATTCGGGATACGGCACGCCACGCCCGATGAGCGGGGATTTGGAAACTTCGGCGAGTTTCATCACCGCGCCGTCCCACTTTGCCTCTGTCCGCCATGCCTGCCAGCCGGCAGTTGGACGGAAGGCCTCGCTGAAAGTGCGCTGGTAGCTGTACCGTGGCACCTTGCGCAGCACCGCCGGATGGAGGTCGATGGCCTGGAAATCCTGGGTCGTTGCCAGCACCTTGTCACCGCTGATGATCTCCGCTTGGAGGAAGGCAGGCTGTTTGACCATGTAGTAGCTGCGCGCCACGCTGGCTGCCAACGGCCTGACCGCCGCCCACAAACAAGATCACACAAGCCGATAGCATGCCTCCCATGCTTCGGCACCGAATCCCCTCGGCCGTGCTCATGGTCGTCGGGCTCATCGCGCTCATGGCCCTCGACCAGGCCGTCGCAAACGCCGCCCAGCTCCCGGGGCTGGTGATGGTCGTCGGCCTGCTCACGCCCGTGGTCCTGCTCGCCTCCGTCGAGCTCGCGCACGTCATGAACGCCAAAGGACGCCCCACGCCCTGGCAGGCGCTCGCATTGGGCGGCATCGTCGGGCTCTACACCGGCTGGGTCGGCCAGCTCATGGGCACCGCCGGCCGGGAGGCCATGCTCCCGCTGGGCCTGGGCCTCGTCACGCTCGGCTGGGCGCTGCTCTACCAGCTGCACCGGCACAAAAACCCCGACGGCGCGATCCCCCTCGCCGCTGGCATCGCCCTGGGCTTCACATATTTAGGTCTGCTCGTGGGGGCGTGGGTGTGGGTCCGCGTGAGCTACTCGCCGGCCGTCCTCGCCGGGGCCGTCATGGTCATCAAGTCCAGCGACATCGGCGCATACTTCACCGGCAGGTTCCTCGGCCGACACAAACTCATCCCCTGGCTCAGCCCCGGCAAGACCCGTGAAGGGCTCGTCGGCGGGGTCGGGCTCGCGGCGCTTGTCGCCCTGGGACTCGCGCAGTGGGGCCTGCACACCGGGCACCTACCTGCCATGCCGAACTGGTACGCCGCCGCCGCCGGCGCACTTCTTGCCCTCGTCGGGCAGGCCGGCGACCTGTTCGCCTCGGCTCTCAAACGCGACGCAGGCGTCAAAGACTTCGCCCACACCATCCCCGGCTTCGGCGGAGTCCTCGACGTGGCCGACTCCTTGCTGCTCGCCGGCCCGGTCCTGTTGGCCTTGCTGCACTTGGCGACGGTTGTTTGAATCCATACCCCCTGAAGCCCACGCTGCGAAGCTGCGTGGGGTCTGCGGTTCAAACGCCGCAACTTCCGGGGGGACCCTTGCCCCCGCACGGCTAGTCCGATACGCTGTGGATTGGATTTAGATCGCCGTACGACGCATGGGCCCCCGGATGGGGCCGACTTGTCACGGCGGTGCCGTCTCTGGAGTTCCCGCCATCGCTCGTGCACCTCGTGGTCCCCGCCCCCCGCAACGCGAAACCGGTAAGCGTCTGCGCATCAACGACCAGATCCGCATCTCGCCCGTCCGCCTGATCGACGAAAACAACGAACAGGTCGGCGTCGTCGACACCGAAGACGCCAAGCGCCGCGCCCGCGACGCGGGCCTCGACCTGGTCGAAGTCTCCGGCGCGTCCCGCCCGCCCGTCGTCCGCATCATGGACTACGGCAAGTGGAAGTACGCCCAGCAAAAGAAAGAACAGAAAGCCAAGAGCCACGCGAAAAAGAGCGAGCTCAAAGGCATGCGCCTCCGCCCCAACATCGACGACCACGACCTGGGCCTCAAGGTCAAGAAGGCCCACGAGTTCTTGTCCGACGGCGACAAGGTCCAGTTCGTCATGCTGTTCCGCGGTCGGCAGATGGCCCACAAAGACCTCGCCCGCAAGACCATGCTCGACGTCTACGACCAACTCAAAGACGTCGGCAAGATCGAGCAGGACCCCAAGATGATGGGCCGACGCATGACCATGCTGCTGTCGCCCGAAAAGAAGACCGGCGAAGGCAAAGCCAAAGACAGCTCCGACGCGAACCAACCCCCCCCCCCGAGCCGCAGAACACCAACGCCTAGCAGGCGCCCCCGCCCGTGGTGACCCAACAACAGCCGGAGGCCGACGGCCTCCGGTGAGGTCTTGGTTCGCCGCTGCCATGTTGACGACCGAGATGAATCGGCACAGTGCCGTGGCCCCCCGTCGGCCACGCAGCACGACGCAAACCCTTCACGCGGCGATTAAAACGGATTGCTCCACCAACTCTTCCGCACCGGAGACCCTCGGCCTCCGGCTACTCGGCAGATGTCCCGCGAATCGATGAGCAGTCGATGTTCTACAGTCCGCCGACCACCAAAAATCAAAGCACTCGTGCAACGACTTTGACAGCATCCGAAGAGGTTGTGGTCTCCGGGTCGATGTCATGGATGATCCGTCGAAGCAGCTCTGCATTTCGCCAACGCTGGGCATCGGTCGGATCCGGGTGGTCACGCCACACTGGCGGCTCTTCACCAACCCTGAAATAGCTGACCTTTGGATGGAACGTCAGCAACTCCGGGAACTCGTCTTCCAACTTGGCCATGCTCTGATGATGGACGCCCGAGCAGGCGAAGCCCAACTCGTCTTCAACGCTTGACACGATCAGTGCCCAGCGGTTCAAACCGCAACGCTTAAAAATGGATCATCCGGCCATCGGTGCCCAGCGCTGCTTCGTGGACGGCTTCGCTCATCGTCGGGTGGGCGTGAATCGTGGCGATCAGCTCATCGGCGGTGGCTTCGAGTCGCCGGGCCAGGGCCATCTCGGCGATCATCTCGGTGACGCCTTCGCCGATCATGTGGGCCCCCAGGATCTCGCCGTGTTCCTTGCCGGTGATGAGCTTCACGAAGCCGGTGGTCTCGCCGAGGGCTTGGGCCTTGCCGGAGGCCTGGAACGGGAAGACGGCCGCGTTGTAGTCGAGCTTGAGTTCCTTGGCCTTCTGCTCGGTGACGCCGATGGACGCGACCTGCGGGTTGCAATAGGTGCAGCCGGGGATCGAGGAGTAGTCGAGGTCGGGCACGGTGTGGTTGGCCATGCGTTCGACGCAGGTGATGGCCTCTTCGGAAGCAACGTGCGCGAGCCACGGCGGGCCGATGACGTCGCCGACGGCATAGATGCCCGGCACGCTGGTCTGATAGGTCGCGCCCTTCTTCGTGTAGTCCACCTTGACGTGGCCCTTCAAGATCTCGATGCCCAGCGTGTCGTCGAACAGGCCGTCGTATCGGCCACGCACGCCGATGGCGACGAGCACCTTGTCGGCCTCGATCACGTGTGTCTTTGATTCATCGTCCACCGGCGCAACAACCGCCTTGATGCCCTTGTCGGTCTTCTCGATGGACTTGGTGATGTGCTTGGTGAGGATCTTCACGCCCTGCTTCGTGAAGGACTTCTCGATGGTCTTGCTGACCTCGTGGTCTTCGACGGGCAGCACACGGTCGAGCATCTCGACGACGGTGACCTTGGTGCCAAAGGCGTTGTAGAAGTAGGCGAACTCCATGCCGATCGCCCCGGACCCGACGATGAGCAGGCTCTTGGGC